>JAGCPM010000124.1 GCA_017965685.1 Kiritimatiellia bacterium
CTTCAAGGTGCAAGTAATCGAGTTTGTCTCGAGCGAAGCTACCGCACGGAACATAATGCTCAAATGCGTCTATGGCGTAAAGCCGGGGCAGGCCCAGCCGATATCGGAATACCTGGAGCTTAGGGATTTCTGGGGCGTAAAGCCGTGGCTCGAGACCCGGCTTGAAGGGTTGCTCGGCAAATATCTGGAGAAGTGGAATTGAGAGCGACCGTCGAGACTCTCAAGGCACGTGCGAAGATAGTATCTTCGATACGTGCCTTTTTCGACTCTTTGGGCTTCACTGAGGTCGAGACGGACGTCAGAATCGCCTCGCCAGCGCCAGAGGCGAACATAGACTGTCCCCCTGTAGCGACAGGCGGATTCTTGCGCGCTTCGCCCGAGTTGCAGATGAAAAAACTTCTGGCACTGGGCTTCGAGACGATATACCAGATTGGGCCGTGCTTCCGCGACGGGGAGAAAGGCGCGCGGCACAATCCAGAGTTCACTATGATCGAGTGGTATCGCAAAAATGCCACTTATCTCGATATTCTTGATGATTTTGAGCAGTTGTGGACTCGCTTAACTGGGGACTGTCCCCAGTTTGGTCGGGTGCAAAATGGGGACTGTCCCCAGTTTAAACGCATTGCCGTGAGGGAAGCTTATCGCGATTGGGCGTTCTGGGATCCATGGCTGGATTGGAATCAGGATCGCTTTGATTATGACATGGCTGTAAAGATCGAGCCGGCCCTAAAGGCGATTGGCGGAGGGGTTTTTCTAATGGATTATCCTCCACAGGCCGCTTCGCTGGCCAAACTTCGCGGCGATGTGGCCGAAAGATGGGAGTTCTACTATGATGGAATCGAGCTTGCCAATGCCTTCACCGAGCTTTGCGACGAAGCCGAGCAGCGCCGCCGTTTCGCATCCGAACGCGAAAAGAGGAAATCGCTTGGCGAAAGCGACTATCCGGTCGACGAGGAGTTTCTCGCGTCGCTGCCGCAGATTGGTTCTGCGGCTGGAGTCGCATTGGGCGTAGACCGCCTTGTCATGGTATTGCTTTCCCTTTCCTCGATATCCTCCGTCCGAAATTGAAAGAAACAAAATGAATAGAATGGTGCTTTTGGGAATCGTTTTCGCGGTGATGGCGGCTTTTGCCGACGAATCGCCGCTAGTGTTCATCACCACGACAGACACTCCGCCCTATTCCTACCGCGATTCCAAGACTGGAGAGATTGTTGGAATAGAAGTGGACATCGCGCGCGAGGCGGCGGCGAGCCTTGGCCGCAAGCTGGAACTGCGCTCAGAGCCGTTCCCGAAGCTAATCCCGATGGTCAGTTCTGGCGAGGCTGATATGGCCGCTTCTACGATAACGATTACCGACGGCCGCCGCCAGTCGGTGGATTTCACTCTGCCATATGCTGCTGGGGGATCCAGGTTCCTCTATCGCGCCGGAGAGCCAATGCCGACAATGATACTCGCCGAACGCATGCGCACGGCTACGGTTTCGGCCTCGACATACGATTTCTATCTCTGTGCGCACAATATCGATCCTGTCCGCTACGATTCCTACCGCGAGGCGGTCGCCGATCTCAAGGCGCGGACGATCGACATCGTGCTGTTCGACGCGTCGGGAGTGGAAAAGACGGTGGCGGAATCCGGCGGGACTCTTTCCGCATCCCGTTTCGAGACGCGCGAGAATTTCGGCATTGCCGTCGGTAAGGGAAACGCCAAGCTCAAAGCGGCGCTTGACGCGGTGATATTGCGCAGAGGCCCCGCACAGTGAAGATATTCTATGGCGACGGCGTCCGGAATTGACGGCAAAGGGCGAAATTTGATATACTAAACATCCAAACAAACAAGGAAGAAGGCTATGGCGGAAAATACGGCAGTAAGCGTATACGAAGCGGGAAGCGCGATGGACGACTTTCCCGTCCTCAAGGCCTTTCAGCAATACATCGACGCGGAACAGGCCAAAGCCCAGAAGAGGATGACTACTGTATGCTTCTTCTTTGCGCTCATACTGATAGTGGTGATTGGCGTTTTCGTGGCATTGTTGGTGGCGACGTCGCAGCGCAACAACGCGTTGAACGACAGGCTTCTGCAGGTGATGCTCAGCAGCGCGAACCAGGAGCGCAGCAGCGCCGTGGTGGTGCAGCCGCCGGCACCGCAGAACGATGCGGCAATCAAGGCGCTGACGGAGTCCATGGCCTCTCTCCAGCAGCAGCTCGCCGACCAGCAGGCGAAAATACTCGAGCAGCAGCAGAAGCTTGTTGAGGAAAAAACCCGCGAGGCGGAAAAGGCCAAGGCGGCTGCAGTGAAGCCTGCGGCGCCTTCCAAGGAGCAGCTGGCCAGGGAACGCAAGATCAAGGAGGACGAGGCCAAGATAAGGAAGGCCGCCGCCGCATTGCAGGCCGAGCGCGACAGGATTGCCAAGGCCGATGAGAGAATCGCCAAGGAGAACGAGCGTCTCAAGCAGAAGGAGATCGAACTCCAGCGCAGAAAGCTCTACCCCGATCTCTACGATGAGAAAGGAAACAGGAAGAGATTTCTGGAGCCGAACGGGAATGTTCCTGCGGGCGGCGCTTACGGCGATGACGGAGATCTCGACGATTTGGGCGGACCGGTCCGCTACTTCGACGACTGGGACGTGCCGGAGGATTGAGTTTCAGGATTGAAATCGAAGCGGAAAGGATGAAATAGAATGGGCGGGCTTTGCGGTGTTGTTTCGAAAGAGGATTGCGTCCGCGACCTCTTTTTCGGGACGGATTACCATTCGCATCTCGGTACGCACAGAGGTGGCATGGCGGTTCTCAAGGCCGATGGCACCTTCAAGCGGTCGATACACAACATACAGAACGCGCAGTTTCGCAGCAAGTTCGAGCGGGATGTGGCGGAGTTTGAGGGCAGGACCGGCATAGGATGTATTTCCGATACCGATCCGCAGCCTCTCGTAATGGTCTCCAAGCTGGGGACCTTCGCCATAGTTACGGTCGGGATACTCAACAATATGCGCGAGCTCATGGACGAGCTTTTCGCGAATAACGGCGCGCAGCTGCAGTTTTCCACTACGAGCGGCGCGGTCGGGTCCACGGAAGTTGTGAGCGCGTTGATCGCGACCAAAGACACTCTCATAGAGGGCCTCAAGTACGTTCAGGAGCGCGTCCAGGGAAGCTGTTCGCTGCTGGTGATGGACGACAAGGGGCGGCTTTACGCGATGCGCGACAAGTGGGGCCGCACGCCGATAGTGCTCGGCAAGAAGGACGGCTCGATGATCGCGGTCATGGAAAGTTGCGCACTCGCGAACCTCGGATACGAACACGTAAGGGACATCGGCCCCGGCGAAGTGGTGGAGCTTACGCCGGAATGCGACATAACTCTCGTGAAGCCGGGCGACAAGATGGCCATATGCTCGTTCCTCTGGGTCTACTACGGCTATCCCGCGTCGAGTTACGAGGGGCGCAACGTGGAGATGACGCGCTACCGCTGCGGCGGATCGCTCGCGAGGAGGAATCCGACGAAGGCCGACGCCGCCTGTGGCATACCGGATTCGGGCACTTCCCACGCGATGGGCTATGCGCACGAGGCGGGGATAAAGTTTTCAAGGGCGTTCATCAAGTACACGCCAACCTGGGCGCGAAGCTTCATGCCTCAGGACCAGAAGCAGAGAGAGCACGTGGCCTCGATGAAACTCATGCCGATACCGGGGCTAATAAAAGACAAGTCGCTCGTCTTCTGCGACGATTCGATCGTCAGGGGTACGCAGCTCGGCAAGCAGGCCTCGAAGCTCTATTCGCTGGGGTGCAGGGAAACGCACATGAGGATAGCCTGCCCGCCGCTCGTGTATCCGTGCAGGTTCATAAACTTTTCACGGTCGAAGAGCGTGTACGACCTCATCACGCGGCGCTACATACGCGGCAAGGAGGGCGAAGGGGCGGACCTCGCGAAATACACCGACCCTGACACGCCCGAATACGCCGAGATGGTGGAGTTCATCCGCGAGAAGCTCAACCTCACCTCGCTCGCGTTCCAGAGAATCGACGACCTCATAAAGGCGATAGGTCTGGACGAATCGAAGCTCTGCACGTACTGCTGGACGGGCAAGGATGTTTCCATCGACGGCGAGGGATACAGGTGCAAGGGCTGTCCCTGCCATTGCGGAAAGGAATGAAAATGGCGCCCGGAGAGAGAATGATGAGAATAGGTTTCGACAACGAGAAATACCTCAAGGAACAGGCGGAGGAGATCAAGCGGCGCGCCGCGAAGTACGACAAGCTTTACCTCGAATTCGGCGGCAAGCTCATGAACGACAACCACGCCGCAAGGTGCCTGCCGGGATACGATCCGAACGTGAAGCTCAGGCTTTTGCAGAGCCTCGGCGACCAGGCCGAGATGGTGCTTTGCATCTATGCGGGCGACATCGAGGCCAAGAAGCTGAGGGCGGACTACGGAACGACCTACGAGGAGGAGACGGTGAACCTCATCAAGGCGATGAGGGAGCACGGCGTTTCCGTGAGGGGGGTCGCGATAACGCGCTTCGACGGACACCCTACCGCAAGGGCGTTCGCCAGCGTGCTGGAGAATGCGGGGATAAACGTGTTCTACCACTACCCGATAAAGGGCTACCCCAACGATCTCGACACCATCGTCAGCGATTCGGGGTACGGCAGGAACGACTACATACCTACGGAAAAGCCAATAGTAGTCGTGACGGGTCCGGGACCCGGCTCCGGCAAGTTCGCGACCTGCCTGACGATGCTCTACCACGAGGTCAAGCGCGGCAAGAAGGCGGGTTATGCGAAGTTCGAGACTTTCCCCGTATGGAACCTGCAGCTGATGCATCCGTTGAATGTAGCGTACGAGGCGGCGACGCTGGAGCTCAAGGACGAGAACCAGATAGACCCGCACCACTTCCTCGCCTACGATGAGATGAGGGTGAACTACAACAGGGACATCGAGGCGTACCCGATACTGCGCGAAATATGGGAGCGCATGATGGGCGAGGAGTGTCCGTACAAGAGCCCGACCGACATGGGCGTGAACAGGATAGCCTCGGGCATCGTGAACGACACGGTCGTCAGGGCCGCGTCGCGGCAGGAGTGCGTGAGGCGCTATGACAGGATAAAGGCCGATTTCGACGCGGGCAAGTGCGACTTCAACATGCTCGCAAGGGCGCTCTCGGTCATGGCGAGGGCCGATTGAGGCAAAAGGAATCTTGAATCTGAAACGAAAGAAACGAAAATGAAAAGAGCCGACATAGACAAGGTGCTGATAATAGGGTCTGGTCCGATAGTGATCGGGCAGGCCTGCGAGTTCGACTATTCCGGTACTCAGGCATGCAAGGCGCTGAGGGC
>JAGCPM010000010.1 GCA_017965685.1 Kiritimatiellia bacterium
ATACCTTGCGGCTCTGTTTGGGCGACCGAGGAAAATATGGCCGCGCTCGTTCCTTTCTGCCGCGGGCATATCGGCAAAGACCGGCTGAAAGGTTTTCTCATGGCGCCTTGGCTGATGACCATCGAACGCAACCGCGAAGCACTGCTCAAAGCCGGCGATCTGTCGGCGGCCTCGATGCGACAGTAAGGCGAGGAACCGTCAAGGCGTGAGGACAGGAGTTTACCCATTTTTGCGACTATCTGTCGCACCACTAGGCGTTCTCAAAGAATTCAACCATGAGTTGCATGGGGTCATACACGACAATGCCTTCTCCACCTGTAGCTTCAAATACATCCTGAGTATATTCAGAATTTCATCCTTGACATGCATAGCGTTTTCGGAGAATATTGAGGAAGAAACCAGTTTTTCCAGATCTTTGTTTCCGATGTTGCGCGTAAGCCAGTTAAGCAACGCCAGCTCGCAAAAAAATGGGTAAACTCCAGAGGAAACTTGCCGGTTGCGCTAAATGGCGTGTTTTGGTATAATATGCCAATCTAAAGCGAAAGGAGCAGGTATGAAAATAACGGGCAGGTTCATTGCTGCGGCGTTGATGTCGCTGGCGGCGGCGGTTGCGTCCGCAGATACGCGTCAACTTGGAATATTGACGCCGCCTGAGGCCAAGACGCCGCGCATCAATGCGCCGTCCAGATACGGAGCGCGTCCGGGGCATCCTATCTTGTTCAAGCTGCCCGTGACCGGCGAAGAGCCGATTGCGACCGAAGCGCGCGGACTCCCAGAAGGAGCGCAGTTCAATCTCGAAACGCGCCTTGTGACTGGCGAGATTGCCGTGCCCGGCGAATATCCGGTCGTTTTCACGGCTTGGAACGCGCATGGCAAGGCCGAAAAGACGGTGACGTTCGTGATTGGCGAGAAGATATGCCTGACTCCGCCAATGGGCTACAATGCGTGGAATGCCTTTGCCGGCGGAGTGAGCGAAGCGAAGATGCGAATCGCCGCGGACAAGATGATAGAGTTCGGGCTCGACCGCCACGGCTACTCGTACTGCAATATCGACGATTTCTGGCAGAAGAGCCCTTCGCAGGCGAAGGACGACCCGACTCTTTCCGGCCCGGAGAGACACGAGGACGGCACAATCTGGCCAAACTCGCGTTTCCCTAACATGAAGGGCCTGGCCGACTACATTCATTCAAAGGGGCTTAAGGCAGGACTCTACTCTTCGCCAGGACCGTATACATGTGGCGGCTGCACAGGCAGCTGGCTCCACGAACTGCAGGATGCGAAGACATATGCCCAGTGGGGATACGACTACCTGAAATATGATTGGTGCAGCTACTCCCAGGTCGCGACCGGCAAAGGCCGCGAATACCACACGAGACCGTATTTCCTGATGGGGCGTTTCCTGCGCATGCAACCGCGCGACATAGTGTTTTCGCTTTGCCAGTACGGCGAATGCGACGTGGCGACATGGGGTGAAGCCGCAGGCGGGCAGTGCTGGAGGGTCTCATATGACGTGAAAGACCGCTGGGAGCATGTGATCGAGCGCGGATCCGACGCTTGCGAGAAGAACTGGTTCCATTCCAAACCTGGATGCTGGAACGATGCCGACATGCTCGTTTTGGGTCGTACGGTGTGGTCGAAGGGGTGCCTGACGCAAAACGAATGCTACACGCACATGTCGCTTTGGTGCATGATGGCTTCGCCGCTTATGATAGGCTGCGACCTTTCGCTCATAGATGACTTCACGCTCTCCCTGCTCACGAACGACGAGGTGCTCGCGATTGACCAGGACGAACTTGGCGCGGCGGCGGCAAGAGTGTTGCGCGGCGACGGCTGGGAGATTTGGGCGCGGCCCCTTGTCGACGGCTCTTCGGCATTCGCGCTTGTGAACACTTTAAATGTCGAAAGGGTGATAACCTTCTCCTTCGCCGCGCTGGGCATGCGCGGAAAGTGGAAGGTGCGCGACCTGTGGCGCCAAAAGGACGAAGGCGAGTTCGAGGGCTCCTACGGCTTTTCGATTCCCGGCCATGCGACGCATCTCGTGAAGTTCTTTCCGGGCGAAGGCGCTGGATTGAAGCCCTGTCTCAAGGACATCCGCGACAACGCGTGGCGCCTTCCGTTCGATTCCGACCGCGCCAAGGCCGTACAGGAAGCCTCTTCTGGCCCATGCTCCAGATGCGATTGATGGCGGCGATTACCCCATAGACCGGCCGGGGAAAATATGATATACTACACATATGAATTTGTTTGAAGAATTGAAGGCTAGGGGACTGGTCGAGGCTCTGACCGATCCGGAAATAAGCAGGGCGCTCGAAAAGCCTATGACGGTCTATTGCGGATTCGATCCATCGGCGAAATCGCTCCAAGCGGGAAACCTCGTGTCAATAATGGTGCTGAGGCGCTTTCAGCTCGCAGGCCACAAGGTCATCGCGCTCGTCGGCGGCGCGACGGGACTTATAGGCGACCCTTCTGGAAAGTCTGCCGAAAGGAACATGCTCACCGTCGAGCAAGTCGATGAAAACAAGAAGGGCATAAGGGAGAATCTTTCGCGTGTTCTGGACTTCGACGGCCCCAACGCCGCCATAATGGTGGACAACTACGACTGGTACAAGGGAATGAGCGCGATAGAGTTCCTGAGGGACATTGCGGTCAATTTCAGGGTGCCGCAGATGCTCGCGAAGGAGTCCGTTAAAAAGCGGCTCGAGGCCAGCGAGGGTGCGCTGACATTCACCGAGTTCTCGTACCAGATATTGCAGGGCAACGATTTTCTGCATCTTCACGATACGTACGGCTGCACGATGGAGATTGGCGGCGCGGACCAGTGGGGCAACATAACGGCCGGTACCGACCTCGTGCGCAGGATGCGTGGCAAGGCGGTATACGGGCTTACGTTCCCGCTCCTTCTCGATTCGACCGGCAAGAAATTCGGCAAGTCGGAGGGCAATGCACTGTTCCTCGACGCGTCTATGACGAGCGTGTACGACTGGTACCAGTATTTTCTCCGTTCGGCCGACGTGGACGTGATACGCTACCTCAAGGTGTTCTCCATGAAGAGCCTCGATGAGATTGCCGCGCTGGAAGAAGCCATGAAGACTCATCCCGAGTCGCGCGAGCCCCAGAAAGCGCTTGCTGAGGAGCTCACACGCCTTATCCATGGCGATGCGGGTCTCGCGACCGCGCTTGGCGCCACGAAGACTCTGTTTGGCGGCGATACTGCTGGCAAGAGTGCTGAGGAACTCGAGAGCATCTTCAAGGACGTCAAGTCCGCAGAGATGGCGAAGGGTGAAATTCTCGGAAAACCAGTATTCATGGTCGCGGCCGACGCCGGGATGTTCGCTTCCAGGGGCGAGGCCAGGCGCATGGCAAAGCAGGGTGGCCTTTCGCTCAACGGAGCGAAGATCGACGACGCGCGCGTGTTCGGCGAGGAAGATCTTGCCGACGGCAGAATCGCCATACTGAGGCAGGGCAAGAAGAACAATTTCCTGTTGAGGGCTATTTGAAGACAATCGAGCGATACGTGTTCTCGTCCTTCCTGACGAGTTTCCTGCTGGCGTTTCTCGTGCTCAGCTTCGTGTTGACTATTGGATTGATGGTCCAGATAGCGGGGCTCATACTCGACGGCGTGGATGCGGGGCTCGTCTGGAGGTTTGCGTACGTCAGCTTCCCGGAGACGATGCAGTGGACGATACCTCTCGGACTTCTTGTTTCAAGCGTGCTTGTCTTTTCGCGACTTTCGGCCGACAGCGAAATCGCGGCGATGAGGGCCTGCGGGATAAACATACTCACGGTGATCAAATGGCCGGCTCTCTTCGCCCTCGCATGCACCGCGCTTGCCGTGTTCGTCAACAACGAAATCGTCCCGATGGGCCATGAAGTGCGGCGGAGCCTCAAGTCGCGCGTCACTGTCGGAACCGGGCTCGACGTTCTGGAGCAGGGGCGGTGGATAGATGACTTTCCGAAGGTGAAACTCTATTTCGGCCGGCGCGACGGGAACTGGGTATACGACCTTCTGGCGATGGACTACTCCAACGAGAAGGTAGACAGGATGATACGCGCGTCCAAGGCGCTCGTCACTGGACGCGGGCGCGACGTCTGCCTTGATCTCTACGACATGACGGTTGATCCCCTCGACGAGACGCATCCCGGGATGATGCGGGTCGCGCGCTACGAATACATCGTGAAAGACGCGTTCAAGGAATCGAAATACACCAAGAAGGGCAAGGATTTGAGGTTCTTCGAGCTGCTTTCGAGCATCCGCGCCGCGGAAGCGTCTAAGAAGGCGATAGGCGAAAGGCTCAGTGCGGAAGACGTTGTGGACGAGGCGACCGTCAAGGCGGCCAGGAAGGATCTTGCGAAGCAGTCTTCAAAACTGAAGGTTGAGTTCTCGAAGCGCATAGTCTTTGCGCTCGCTTCGCTCTGTTTCGTGCTTGTGGGAATTCCGCTCGGCATCCG
>JAGCPM010000125.1 GCA_017965685.1 Kiritimatiellia bacterium
AAGTAAAATTTACTCGTAAAGCTAACGATAAAAAATTCTGTTCAGTAGAATAATTGAAATCGGGAGACCATATAAATGGTCATGATTAAAAGTATTTGTAAAGGAGCGCCGTCAAAATCGCTGTTGCCTCGGGCGCTTTGCTGTGCGCCATCGCGGTTGCGGCGCTCGTTTTCTCCGCAAAGCCTCACGCGATAGACGACAGCGAGAAGATGCGCGTGGCGGAGGTGAAGACCCTCGAAATATACGAGGGACAGAAGATCGTGCGTGCAAATCTTGTCCTAGCCGAAGGCTCCGCCCCGGCGATAGTCAAGGTCGTTTTCCACGATGAGAAGGGGCGGGATACGCTCGGACCGGTTTTTGACGTGAAGCGGTCTTCGACAAAGGCCATTAACCTTCCGAAAAAGGCGGAAAAGGTGTCGGTTCTCGTAATTCGCGCCGAAGGCGAGGACAAACCGAGAATCGTATCGTTCGAGCCCGGTGTAAGCGTCGAATAATGGGAAACTCGAGCAAGTGAAAAAGCTGTCTTTTGCAATTCTGCATATTGCCGCAATCGCGCATTGCGCCGCGTTCGGCGCGCCGGCGCATTCTATGCCATGCAGACTCTGAAGCAGTTGACGGATGCGAAGACCATACCCTGCTGCGAAATAAAGGATTCGCCGCGCTGTCCGTGGCGCGGCGTGCTGCTGGACGAGAGCCGCCATTTCTTCGGCAGGGAGACCGTGAAAGCGCTCCTCGACGAAATGGCGCGGTACAAGCTCAACCGCTTCCACTGGCATCTCACGGACGACCAGGGCTGGGGCGTAAAGTACGAGCCGATGTGTCACAAGGAGGTCAAAGGTTTCCGCGGGCATCGTTTACACGTCCGTTTCTCCTTGCGCGGCAGACTGGGAATATGATATACTTTCCGCCAATCGTGTTTGCAAAATATGCCGTAATGCCGAGTGTAACAGAAGGAGTAGTAAACAGATGAGCAAAATGCCGCTGGCTGTTGCGTTGTTTTCGTGTGCGCTTTTCGCGCAAGGCGCGATATCAATAAAGGTCGAGGGAGGGGACTTCCCCGAAAAGAAGGAATGGGCCGAGAAGGAACTCGTGCCAGCGCTCGAGGCGTGGGCGCCGAACATCGTCCGCCTCATGGACGGCGAGAATGCCGTCAAGGACTGGGGCGAGATAACGCTGGAGCTTTCCAGAAAGCCGGATGTGGCTCATTCGATCGCGGGGCAGAATCTTTTCCGCCTCAATATGGACTGGGCGGCGAAAGACCCTGATGAAGTGACGGGCGCGTGCATACACGAACTCGGGCACCTCGTGGCTGACTACCGCCCGGCGGAGGGCCGCGCAGAGCCGTGGACACGATGCCCGAAGTGGCTCTCGGAATGCATTATGGATTGGGAGCGCTGGTGCAACTTCGAAGGCGAGGCGGGTGTCGCCGACGGCAACGAGAACGGGCTTGTAGGACAGTACTGCCACGGCAACGAGCCTTGTCACCACGTGATCTACTACTTCACGCTGATGGGACGCCGCGATCTCGCCGCCAAATACATCAAGGAAGTGGCGGACACTCTCTACAGTGCCGACTTTTTCGGGCTGTGCGGAAACGAGAACTGCGGCCAGATGTGCGCGTGGTATGTTTTCTCGGCGTTCGGCTTCTTCCCGTTCGATTCGTGCGGCACGAACTACGTCTTGGGCCAGCCGTTCCCTCCAGAGGTGAAGCTGAGAGTTGGGAGTTGCGAGTTTAGAGTTGTGAACAACGGGGGCGGAAATGGCGAGGTCAAGCTCAACGGACGCACCCTCGAATGTACATATGTCAACCACGCCGATGTAACGAAGGGCGCAACGCTGGAATTCTAAAAAGGAGCGAACGATGGAAACGATCGAGAGAAGATATGCGAGTGCCAGGATACGCCAGGTAGCGGCAATGCTGTTCGTCTATGCGACGTTCTATGTCTGCCGCCTCGCGTTTTCCGCGTCCAAGAAGGGGATGATAGAACAGGGCGCGTACACACCTGCTGAGATTGGCTACGTAGGTTCGGCGATGCTGTTCGCATATGCGATCGGCAAGATTGTGAACGGCTTCATCGCCGACCGCGTGAACGTGAAGAAGTACATAATGCTGGGGCTCTTCGTCTCGTCGCTCGCCAACCTGCTTGTCGGTTTCCACATTCCCGCGCTGATGCTCGCGATAGTGTGGTTCGCGAACGGCTTCGCGCAGGCTTCCGGCGCGCCGTGCTGCGTTGTGGCGCTCTCGCGCTGGTGGCCGAAGGAAAAGCGCGGCACGTACTACGGAATCTGGAGCTGCTCGAACAACCTTGGCGAGGTCCTCGCGTACATTGTTTCGGCGGGAATCGTCGTATGGGTAGGCAAGGCTTTCGGCCCGGACTGGGCGTGGAAAAGCTGCTTCTGGGGTGCGACCGCGTTCGGCTTCATCGGCATCGCGGCCGCCTCGCTCTTCTTCGGCAACGCGCCGGAAGATGAGGGGCTGCCGCCGGTTCCCGTAGATGCGGCGGACTCCAAGGTAGATATTTCGGGCGGACAGAAGATCGCGCTCACCTCGCGCGCCGTGTGGTTCGTCGCTCTTGCGGGAGGCTTCTTTGCGGCAAGTCGCTACGCTGTAATCGATTGGGGAATGTTCTTCCTTCAGGTCAAAAAGGGATACGCGGAGGCGGGAGCGGCCACTGTCATAAGCGTCAACTCTGTCGTAGGCGCGGTATCTTCCGCGTTATCCGGCATCATCTCGGATCGCTTCTTCAAATCCAGCCGCAAGGAGCTGGCTATCTCCGCAGGGCTTCTCAACATCACGGCGCTCGCGCTCTTCATGCTCGTGCCGGGACGGCACGTGTGGCTGGACGTGACGGCGATGGTGATGTTCGGCTTTGCGGTGGGCATCCTGCTGACGTTCCTCGGCGGCCTGATGGCGGTCGACTACGTGCCGAAGTGCGCGGCGGGCGCGGCCCTGGGCATTGCCGGCATGGGCAACTACATCGGCGCGGGAATGCAGTCCGTGCTGTCCGGCTATCTAATCAAGCGCGCGGAAGACGGCTCGGCCTCCCTGATCAGCCACACTTTCGCAAACGGCTATACCCTCGACTATCTTGCCATCTTCTGGATAGGCGTTGCGGTTCTTTCCGTCATATTCACCCTCGCCGCAGGAAGCGGCAGCGCCAAATCGTCAGTCCAAGATAAATCACTGACAAGCCACGATGAATAAAGTGAAAAAACGAAAATAGGGGGTTGCGCGCGGCAGGAAATTTTGGTAATATACGCACAATCTGCGACTGTCTCAGGAAGTTTTCCCTGCCGCGGATGCCTCTTCAAGAGGCGAAAAGGCGTGCGCCGGGTGGCGCGCGCCGGGCAGGAAAATACGGCTTCCCGGTACGCGGACGAGACAAGAAAGAACAGGAAAGATGAAAATAGACAAGGCTGCGATCAAGGCTGAATTTCAGCGCCATGACCGCGATACGGGTTCCAGCGAAGTGCAGGTCGCGCTCCTCACGAAGGAGATTGAGGCACTCACCGCCCACCTGAAGATCAACAAGAAGGATACAAGCTCGCGCTACGGCCTTTTGAGGAAGGTCCAGAACAGGCGCAAGCTTTTGAACTACCTCAAGCGCGAGAACGAGGAATCCTACAAGGATCTCATCAAGAAGCTCGGACTGAGAAGGTAAGACCGGAAAGAGCAAGACATGGAAGGTACAAAGCAATTCAAGGTCGATATCGCGGGGACGGACCTCGTGATCGAGACCGGTCTCCTGGCGCAGCAGGCTGCGGGGGCGGTCACCGTCTCGTACGGCGACACGACCGTTTTCACGGCGGTGACGAACACCGACACTCCGCGCGAAGGGATAGATTTCTTCCCGCTGCAGTGCGAATACAGGGAGAAGTTTTACGCGGCCGGCAAGTTCCCGGGCGGATTCTTCAAGCGCGAGGCTAGGCCTACGAGCAAGGAGATACTCACGGCTCGCATGTGCGACCGTCCGATACGCCCGCTCTTTCCCGACGGATACTACAACGACGTCCAGGTCAACGGCACGCTCATCCAGAGCGACGGGACGCGCGAGGCGGACTTCCTGGCGGTGAACGCGGCTTCGGCGGCACTTCACATCAGCGAGATTCCGTTCATGGGCCCGATAGGGTGCGTGCGCATCGGCCGCATTGACGGCGAGTGGGTCATCAACCCGACGCACGAGCAGAAGGCCAAGAGCGATATCGATCTTCTCTACGCCGGTCTCAAGGGCAAGTTCCTGATGATGGAAGGCTCTGCGAGCGAGATAACCGACGAGGACTCCATCGCCGCGCTCAAGCGCGCCCATGAAGAGGTCGAGAAGATCATCGATCTGCAGATCGAGATGCGCCGCGCGCTCGGCAAGCCGGACAAGGAGATAAAGGACGTCCCGCAGCCTGCCGACAAGATGGACTTCATGCGCACGGAAGGGGGCGAGGCTCTCGCTGCGGCGCTGCTCATCAAGGGCAAGCTGGAGCGCCAGGGCAAGGTTTCCGCCATCAAGGAAGACCTCTTGAAGAAGGTTTCCGAGAAGTGGCCCGAGATCGATGCCGTCGGCTTCGTGCATCTCTTTGACGCCCT
>JAGCPM010000126.1 GCA_017965685.1 Kiritimatiellia bacterium
AGCCGCGCCAGGGAAGATTGACGCGGTGTTTCTGGCCTTCGCGGTCTTCTACCTCGTCCCGATGGCGATTGCGTCGTCAATGCTGAAGAAGCCGAAAGTGGAGCAGATGTCGTTCGCGCACGGCCTGCCGCAGTGCGAATTCACCTACATGGGCCTTGCGAAGGATTTCTACTTCCTGCGCGCGTGGCTGTTCATGTTCCTCAACATCTCCTGCGGACTGTGCCTCATACCGCTCGCGAAGCAGATGATGAAGGACCCTTCAGTCGGCTACGGCGAAAGCCTTATCACCTGCATCATCGCCCTTTCCGGCCTCATGAACGGCGGCGGAAGGTTCCTCTTCGCCTGGTGGTCGGACCGTCTTGCGCGCCGCGTTGACATACTGCTCATAATTCTGTCCATCTCGGCCGGTGTCATGGCGGCGAGCTGGTGGCCGCCGCTCATAGGCCTTGCGCTTCTGGTCATCAACGCCTGCTACGGCGCGGGCTTTTCGGTGATTCCGGGCATCCTTGCGGACCACTACGGAATGACGAACATTTCGAAGATACACGGCGCAGTGCTGTCTGCGTGGGGCGTCGCAGGGCTCGTCGGCAACCAGGCGGCGATTCTGGTCAGCGACAAGATGGGCTTCGGCAACATGGGCGTTGTGACTATGCTGGTCGTCTTCTACCTCCTCAACGCCGCAAACGTCGCCTCGCTGAGGCGCAGCTCGCCAAGAAGCGAACGCTAAAATCCAATCGTCCGGTCGCGCGATGAACGGCCTCCTCAAGAAAAACGGGAAATTCGGCGACTACGACGTGGTCAGCCTTCTCGGCAAGGGAGGCATGGCCGAAGTCTATCTAATCCGATCGCCCAAGACGGGCGCGTATTTCGCCGCGAAAATACTCTCCGACGTTCCGGACGACGAGAAATCCGAGGCCAGAGTACGCTTTGCGAGAGAAGCCGACGCGGCTATGCGGATAACACATCCGAATCTCGTCAAGGTATACGACATCGGCGAAGATCCTGATACGGGACTTTGCTACATAATAATGGATTACCTCGGCGGCGGCACCCTCTCGCAGAGACTGGCGCATGGAGGTTCCCTGCCGATTTCCGAGGCGGTCGCGATAATCGCGCAACTGGCGGACGCCCTTGCCTCGGCGCACGATGCGGGAATAGTCCATAGGGACATAAAACCAGACAATATAATGTTCGACTCCCACGGCGTTCCGAAGATACTCGACCTCGGCATCGCCAAGATGGGCGCAGACCAGAAGGCGAACAAACCGAAAAATCAGCCCGCAGCCGGGCAGATGACGCCAGACGTGACGATGGCGGGAATGCTCATGGGAACGCCGGCTTACATGGCTCCGGAGCAGGTGGCGGACTCGCGTTCGGTCGATTCCAGGGCCGACATCTACTCCCTCGGCATCGTCTTCTACGAAATGCTTTCCGGCGTTAGACCGAATCCGGACGACACGGTCGACGAGCTTATAGACAAGGCGGACAAGAAAAAGGAGATTCCCGACATAAGGCTGACCATGCCGGAAGTATCCGACAAACTCGCGAAGGTCGTTTCAGGAATGTGCGCAACCGAAAGAGACGCCCGGCCGGCCAACGCGAGGGAAGTCGTAAGGCTTCTCATGGCGACCGATGAAGGCGCCAAGACGGTTCCACCGGAGATTGCGGCGCGGGCGAAGGAGAGCGCTGTCGAAAAGACCCTCATCCGAAAGACAAACGTGACGAGAGTCGATGTGCCGGAACTATTCCCCGAAAAAAGCGCGAAAACCGGCGGCAAACCCGCAGCCGGAAACGGAGTCGCCGCATATCTGAAGCAAAATGCCGCAACAGCCGTCGCCTCGGGCGCGATAGGACTCATCGTCGGCATCGGCATAGGGGCGGCGACGACATACAACACCGCAGTCGAAGACGCACCGCCGCAATTCGGCGTTGAACTTCCGGCCGAAAGAGAGGTTGAGCAGCCGGAGGAAGAGAAAGAAGTCGTTTACGAACATGTCACGGTCACGAACAGCATCGTAAAATACGTGACCATTACCAATTACGTGGATATCGCGGAAGCCCCATCGCCAACGCAAGCTCCGGCGGCAGACGAGGAAAAGCCGACGGAGGCGGAAAAGCCTACAATCTCGGCCGAAATGCTCGAAGGCAAGGACGCGCGGACGCGCGTGGAACTTGCGGCAAAGGCTCTTTTCCCGGGATGGGCGGTATCCGGAAACCACGAAAAAGACGATTCGTGCGGCTACAGGGCCAAGAAGTTCGGCAAAGACAATGTGCTGGTGACGCTGCCCGAGGGCCGAGGCAAGAGCGTAATCTTGGAAAAGCTTTGCGAAATACCGAGCGAATCTCCCGTGCTGCACGTCGCCATCGCGCCGCACTCGCAGACCAGCCAGTTCAGGCTCACCGTGCGCATCGACAAAGACGAATGGCATACCGACGTGGAGGCTCAGCTGGGCGGGATATGGAACGACATATACCTGCCGCTCGACAAATGGCGAGGGCGGACGGCCAAGATACAACTGCGCCAGGAACCGACAGGGTGGCATGACGAATATGCCTACTGGAACGCAATCGAGATATTGAGCGACAGATACGATTTGGCTAGGAAGGCCCAGACAATGGCCAAGGCTCCGATGCGAAAAAGGTCTCCCCTCGCCAGCCCGAAATACGACAAACTGGCGTTCGAGACCGTCGCGGAAAACCTGTTCGGCAAGGACATCGCCTTCAAACTGCAGGGGAAATGGAGAAGCGCGTACTTCTACGAAGAGGAATACATGGGCAGATACAATCTGCTCGCCTTGAGGAAGAATCTGCCGATGTACAAGGCTTCGATGCAGATATCGTACCCCAAGGACACCATCCGGAAAAGATACTACAACCCGAGATTCTTCTTTTCGGTGATTTCCGAGGGAGCGGCCACGTTCACCGTCAAGGCGCACTACAAGGGCCAGATGGTGATCGACAAGAAGGTGGCGGATACCGACTGGTCAGATTTCGAAGTTTTCATCGAGGATCTGGAGGACAATCCGGAAGATCTGCGCTCCATCCCGAAGAATGCGGTCCGCATAGAGATTTCGGCCGACGGCAACGCTACCGGCGCGATCTACATAAGCGACCTCAGGCTGGTCTACGGCGAATGACGCCTACCAGAGTTTCTTGCCGTAGACGAGAATCTTGTTCAGGTGGAAGAAATCCTCCTTCGCGCCGGGCTTGCGGCCGACCTTCACGTAGCGGGCGCGCTTTCCCGCCCCTTTCAAGTCGATCCTGTACGTATCCTGCGCAGAATCGAAAGTCTTCACCTCCTGCCAGCTTTGTCCGTCCTCGGAAACCGACACGACCAGCGGAACCTGGCGGGAGCTGTTTCCGTTGCCGAAGCGGTTCTCGACTATTATGCCGGTGAGTTCCGTAGGGCCGGGCAGCGTGACTTCCGCCCACGGCGCGGTTTCCTTGGCCGTATGGAACGCTCCCTCGCCGCACGGGCTCGAGTCTATGCAAAGCGGATAGCGCTCTGGATGCTCGAAGTTTGAAGTGGTGGAAGTCCTCAACATTCCTTCTGCGCCGAGAAGCTCCCCGCCGAAATCGCTCGCAGGGTATTTCTGACCCTGCACAACGATGGGGGACATCTGCTGCTGCATCTTCACCATCTGGCGGAAGGCGCCGAGATTGCCGTTCTGGGACGCGGAAAGGAGCAACGGTGCGAAGTCAATCTTCGGCGCATCTGCGCCGCCCTTGCCCTTCTTCTTGCCCTTCGCGTTTTTGTCGCTACTGCCGGCATCTTCAAGCGCCTCGGAAAGACACTGGTTGAACTTCGCTACGCCGGAGGCGGACTTGGAGAAATAGTCGCTGCCCCACCCCATTGCGGACGAGAAAAAGTCGCTTGTCCCGAACTGGGCGGCGAGCATCGCCTTCAGCACGTCGTAGCGGGTTTGTTCGTCATCTTCCAGAAGCGCGCCCCACTTCTCGAGCACGGTCTTGAAGTCGGCTTCTTCGTAAAGCTTTTCGGCAGGCTGCTTGAGGTACTTGGCGAAGTCGATGATGTCTTCCTTGAGAGCCGCTTTGCCCTTCTCTTTCGCTACGCGCTCGAAGTAGGGAGTGAGTATGTTCCAGAGAGGCTGGCGGCGACCCGCCTTCATGCCCCTTGCGCAGCCGCGCACCCAGACGCGTATCTTATCCAGCGGCATCTGGCTGCGCATGAGCCATGCGCCATATCCCGACCATGCGCCGAAGTTGCCCGGTTGCGCTGCGCATGCGTGCTGGTAGTATTTTTCTATGCTCTTGTCGTCCTTGCCGATCTCCTCCGCCAGGGCGGCCAGAGTGAGCATGCGCTCCGAGTTGAGGCGGGCTTCGCGATCTGCGTTGAAGGTTGATTCGAGCGCGGCGACATACTGCCATTCGTAGTAGGGCCAGAACCTGAGCTGTATCTGCGAGTGGCCGGTGACATCGTTGTCGATTACCCACCGGCCGTCGGTCAGACGCCTGGTGAATGCGCAGTGGCCCGGCTGTCCGACCGTGCACGACGGCAGGCCGTGGGAGTTGCTGCAGGTGGAGCTGTACTTCGAAAGTTCGCCGCACACGCCGCCGACGATCTGGGAATATTTGCGCTTCGGCCATTCGCCGGCCACCGACCATGGCTTGTAGTACCAAGGACCGTGCACGCTGTCGCCGAAGCAGTTCTGCATGCGGTAGGTTATCATCCAAAAGAGCGACCCGTATTCGCGCAGAGGCACGTTGATGAACTTGTCGAAATGCCGCAGCTGCGCGGCCATGGTGTCCGTGCCGGTCGCGTCGTGTCCCTGCTGCAGAGCATAGCGCCACAGCCAAACAGGCTGGGAATACGCGCTCTTGTGCAAACGTCCCTTGAGAGCCGTGTTCCTGTACGCGTCGAGAACGTCCGCGAGCCATTCTTCGTCCTTGTCGGGATAGTTTATCGCAAGCGCGGTCATGAAGCGGCGCCCTTCGTTGTTCTCGTACTTGCCGCCCTCGAAGGCGCACCAGCGTCCCTTGTCCTGGAACACCAGCGACTCGAGCGCGAGTATCGCGTTCTCCGCCGAGCCAGGATCGGTGGAGACTCCGTAGTCGCCCCTTTGGCTGGAATCGGGGAATGTTCCGCTCCACGCGAAATCTTCCATCCACTCCCTGTCGTTGTAGAATGCCTTTACGAACTGCGCCGCCCCCGGCCGCGAGACGAGCTTCTGCCAGCCTTTCTGTCCGATGAGCCTTAGCACGGCATAGCGCACTATGGCGAGCTTCTCGGGTTCCTTGAGCTGTTCGCCCTGCTTCGGCGGGCGGATCGTCTTTATAGTGGACTTCACCTGCTCGATAGATATGGAGGGGACGGACGAAGTGTTCGAGCCGGTGGGACGCGGCACGACCTTGGCGCGCGGGAGGCCCTTCGATTCAATTTTCTCGCCGTCCATGATGAGCCGCCCCATGGCGAACTGACCCCAAAACGTGTCGCGCCCGAGGTCGAACGCCTCCTTGAGCAAAGCCTTGTCCGTTGCGGAAAGCGCGCCGTTGCTGCCATTCGTGTGCAGAGCGTATTCCATCACCTTCACGGCCTACTTCTGGTTGGCGGTGAAATGGTCCTGCGGTATCGCCTTCACGCTTGCAACATACGATTCGGGGCTGCCCTGGCTGGTGTCGGACTTCATGTTCGTGACCTTCTCGACCATCCTGACCGTCTCGTATTCATCCATTCTGAAATGCGCCAGCCAGCCGTACTTGTCGCCGGCGTCGAGATTCTCGAGCTCCTCCCATTCCTTGCGCCAGCCGTGGGCGCCCTTGGAGGTGAGTTCCTTGAAATGGAAAGGCCCCATCATGCTTGCGAGCATGTCGAATCCCTGCCCGTAGAGATCTGCGGACTCCTTGCCTTTCACCTTTGCGGCCGCC
>JAGCPM010000127.1 GCA_017965685.1 Kiritimatiellia bacterium
ATGAAACTCGGGGTCTATCCGCTGCCCGTCATCCCGAAGGATGCGACCGACCGCAACCGCACTTCGCCATTAGCGTTCACCGGCAACAAGTTCGAGTTCCGCGCGCCGGGTTCGAGCGTCTGCTGCTCGGGTCCGATGACGGTCTTGAACACAATCGTCGCCGAGGCGGTGGATCGCATCGCAGGCGAGCTGGAGGCGGCGAACGTCGCCGGCAAGGCAAAGCCCGGCGAACACACCGCCGCGTTCCATGATGCGCTCCAGAGGATTCTGCAGACGTCGCTCAATGCGCACAAGAGGGTAGTATTCAACGGCAACGGCTACGAGGCCGAGTGGCCGAAGGAAGCCGCGAGAAGGGGACTGCCCAACGCGCCCGATACGCCGAGCGCGCTAGCCGCGCTTGCGAATCCCGCGAATGCGGCGCTTTTCGAGAAGTATGGCGTCATGACCGCCCGCGAACTCGAAAGCCGGCACGAGATATTCCTCGAGGAATACGCCAAGAAGGTGCGCATCGAGGGTGCCTGCGCAAGAGACATTGCGTGCGAGATGGTGTTTCCCGCCGTCAAGGCCGAGTATCTCGAAACGCTGGAAGCCTTGGCCAAGTCCGACAAGACCGGCGTGGAGGCCGGCGCAAGTGCTGTCAAGCAATCCGCAATGGAGATTGGAACAGGTCTCGATGCGCTTAAAGTCGGCATCGGCAAGCTGGATGAAGCTCTTGCCGGCGATGACAACGCTGAGATTCTCGCCGCCATGCAGACGCTCCGCATCACTGTCGATTCGCTTGAACGCAAAGTCTCGGCGTCTCGCTGGCCGCTCCCGAAATACTGCGACATGCTGTTCCTGTATTGAGATGTCAGAAGACATAAAGCACGAATGCGCCGTGGCGATGGTGGTTTTGCGAAAACTGCCTGTCGCCACGGGCGATTTTGGCGGGACGAAACTTTCGCTTCTTTTGGAGAAGCAGCACAATCGGGGACAGGACGGCGCGGGCGCGGCAATTCTCTCGGCCAATCCCGAGCCAGGCGAGTTGCCTTACTGGATCGCCAAATCGGCTTCGGCAACACCTCTCGCTGATGTGTTGGGGGCAATCGGCAGAAGGGCGTTAAGCTCTGAGCGGATATTCCTCGGGCATCTTCGCTACGCCACGTTCGGCAAGAACGAAGAGAAGTTCTGCCATCCGTTCGTGCACGAATCGAGCGAACTCGCCCATACGTTGCTTCTCGCCGGAAACTTCAACCTGACGAACGCGCACGAGCTTTTCGACGAATACGCCCACCACGGCTCATTCCCGACGAGCAAGGCGGACGGCTACCTCATCACGGAACTCGTGGCGCACGAACTGGCGGGCGGCAAATCGCTGGCGGGCTCCATTTCAGCCGCACTTGACGAGGCGGACGGTGCATGGACGCTTTGCGGCATGACTGGTGACGGTTGGGCGTTCGCGACGCGCGATCCATGCGGAATCCGTCCCGGATTCTACTACATGGATGACAGCGTCGTGGTCGTGGCGAGCGAGCGTCCCGCAATACAGGCGGCTTTAGACGTTCCGCCGGAAGCGGTGAAGGAATTGCCGCGCGGCGAGGCGCTGATCGTTTCGCCGGATGGCGACGTCGCTTTTGCGCCGGTTTTGCCGCCAAGGCCTTCAAGGAGGTGTGTTTTCGAGCGAATCTACTTCTCGCGGGCAAACGACGCGGATATCCACCGCGAACGGAAAGCCCTCGGCGCGGCCCTTTTGCCGCAGATTTTGGAAGCCGCAGATTCGCCGCTCGAAGACATATTCTTCAGCTACATCCCCAATTCCGCACGAATCGCATTCCACGGCCTCTTGGAGCGGCTGTTTGACGAACACGGCAAAATACGCTTCGGCGAGATTGCCGTCAAGGACGCGAAGTTCCGCACATTCATTGCCAATGCCGCCGCACGTCGCGAGTTTTACAAGCACGTCTATGACGTCACTTACGGACTTGTGCGGTCTGGACTCGACACTCTTGTCGTTCTGGATGACTCCATAGTGCGCGGCAACACGATGAAGAACGCGATTTTGCCGATGCTGGACCGTCTCTGCCCGAAACGCATAGTCGTGGCGTCGTCCGCTCCGCCGATACGCTATCCCGACTGCTACGGAATCGACATGTCAACCTTGGATGAACTTGTTGCATTCCGCGCGCTCGTCAATTTGCTGAACAAGGAACAGGGAACGGGGAACGGGGAACTGGAATTGACGAAATCGCTTGATTCCGGTGCACCGAATCCCCTCATGTCTCTCTACGCCCACTTCACAGACGAGCAACACTGCGATGAAATCGCGCGGCTCTTGACTCCGCCCAGAATGAAGGCGGAGGTGAAGGTCGTCTACCAGACCATAGACGCGCTCCATTCGGCATGTCCAGGCTCATCTGGCGACTGGTACTTCACGGGCGACTATCCGACGCCCGGCGGATACAAGGTTCTCCACAAAGCACTCGAGAACTATCTGGACAAGAGAAATGATAGATCTTACTGATTATGTTAGCCGCAAAGAACGCATAGACCGCAAAGACGAAGTGGCCTTTGCGAACTTTGCGTCCTTTGCGGCGAGAATGGAGCCAAAGCCATGAACTACGATGAGAAATGGAAAGCTGAGCTGGAGCGCACGGCGTTTCTGGCTTTGGATGACGGAACCGTATTTCGCGGCGTTGCTTTCGGCGCCAGAAAGGATGCACTGGGCGAAGTAGTCTTCAATACCGGTATGACCGGCTATCAGGAGATTTTGACCGATCCGAGTTATGCCGGACAGTTCGTCGTCCTCACCGCCTCCGAGGTCGGCAACTACGGCATAAACAGCGAAGATACCGAAAGCCGGGGGCTGTTCCTCTCCGGTCTTGTCATCGGAGACTTGACGAGCCCAAGCAACTGGCGCAGCGAAAAGAATCTGGATGATTATCTCGCCGAAACTGGTGTGCCTGGCATATACGGCGTCGATACAAGGGCGCTCACATTGCACATCAGGGAGCATGGCAACAGAAAAGCATATCTAGCGATTCTAGATGGTCTAGATGAGCTGGCAGCACTGGAAAAGGCTAGAAGCTGGGTGGGGCTAGATGGGCAGGATTATGCCGCAAAGGTGACTTGTGAGAAGCCATATGAGTTTTCAACAGGCCATAAGCACATTGTCTGCTATGATTTTGGGGTAAAGACGAATATTCTGCGGTCGCTTGCGGAGTGGGCGAAAGTGACGGTGGTTCCGGCAAAGACTTCTGCCGAGAAAGTGCTTGCGATGAAGCCGGACGGCGTGTTTCTTTCGAACGGCCCCGCCGACCCAGCCGCCGTCACATATGCAATAGAGAATATCAAGAAACTGCTCGGCAAAGTGCCGCTTATGGGGATCTGTCTCGGGCATCAACTCCTTTCGCTTGCATGCGGGGCTAGGACGGCGCGCCTCAAGTTCGGACATCACGGCTGCAACCATCCTGTGAAGAATCTTGCGACCGGCAAGGTGGAGATAACGAGCCAGAACCACAATTTCGCAGTTGTGCCGGAGTCTGTTCCAGACAGCCTTGAGGTGACGCACGTAAATCTAAACGATGGATCGATCGAGGGTGTTCGCCACAAGACGCTGCCGGCGTTTTCGGTGCAGTACCATCCGGAGTCGTGTCCGGGCCCGCACGATAGCGCGTACCTCTTTGACTATTTCCGGACGGCGGGGTTGAGGTAGACGGGGAGCGGATTCTCCACCAGCGATTCCGGCGACCTTTCCGCAAAGCGCTTCAACCCGTCTGCTGTCGGGAGTCGTTCGCCGAGATATCGTTCGCCAAAGGTTTCCTTTAAGATGGCGCCTATGCGGGAGTCGTCAGGCGAAACGACACTTGCCATTGCGGGGACTCTTTTCTCAAGTTCATCCTGCGTAGTCTGGAATATGGGTGTCGCGAAACTGAAGTCATCGAAAAGGGCGATCCAGAAGAGTCCGCGCCTAGCGTCCCCGACAACGGCGAAAGGACCTTCCTTCTCGACTAGCGCGGCCGGAGAAGGGAGCCCTAAAACACTGCATCCGGGGCGTCCGGCGGCATATCCCAATGCGAAGGCGAGGGCGCTCCTTATGCCGGCGAACGAGCCGGGGCCGGTGCCGATTATGAATCTGTCCACGCCGCCTTCGAGGTCGAGTTCTTCCTGCCACGTGCCGTCGCGCGCGGATCCGGTGGAACGTTCAATGCATACCGTTTTCATTTGCCAACATGCCTCAAGTAGATTTCCTGCCCGTATGGGAACGCGCTCGGCACGTAGTTGCCGACGGTTGGTCTTACGAGCGAATACGATTTCGGGAAATGCGTGAAAAGCCACGGGCAATCCTCACGTACGATGCGCTGGCATTCGCGCCAGGCTTCCTCTCGCTCTTCTTCGCCGGGACTTGCCATGGCTTTTTCGAATGCGGCATTGAATGCGGCGCTCTCGTAGCCGGAGTGGTTCGGGCCGGGGCTGGCGTTCTTCGACCAAAACAGCTGCAGAAAGTTTTCCGCATCGGGATAGTCGCCGACCCAACCCATCATGAACATTTGGGTTCTGCCTTCGTTCACGGCCTTTAGGAACGCACCCCATGTGCTGAAAGAAAGTTCCAGACGCACCCCTATCCGCTCGAAGAAACTCGCGAGAAGCTCGCCCTGTTCGCGGCTGTCTTGCGTGGCTCGTCCGATGGATAGTGTCAAGGTTAGATGGCGGCCCGTCTTGGGGTCGATCCCGCCGGGATAGCCCGCCTCCGCGAGCAGGCTTTTCGCGCGCTCGAGATCGAAGGGATATGGGACGCTTTCATCAAGATGGCCCGCAACCATAGCGGGGACGGGACCGTCCGCGAAATCTATTCTTCCTCCGTAGAACTTTTTCCATGCCTCGAAGTCGAAGGCGCAAGTCAACGCTTGCCGAAGCTTCTTGTTGTTGCCGAGGACTTCGTCCTTCATGTTGAAGCCGATGTAGCGGACATCGAGCGAAGGGGATGAGAAAAGTTTTACGCCCTCCGCCTCGAGCTTCGGGTCGAGTTTGCCGTCTCCGTCTATTATCGCGTCCCAGTTGTCGCGCGAAATCTCGCCGAGAAAGTCCATCTCGCCTTTGAGGAACATCAGCCATTGCGTGGAGACGTCGCCTACGACGAGAAAGCGGACCTCGTCGAAGCGTTCCGGTTCGCTTTCTTTGCGTGTGAAGACCATTTCGTGGTTCTTGCGCCAGCTTTCAAGTCGGAAAGGACCGGTGCCGGAGCCGTCCGGGAGCGGAACAGCGGCATAACTCATTGCCATCATCCAAGGGAAAACATGGTTGCGCTTCTTTAGTGTGATCGTCAGTGTGTCGGAATCGTTCGCCACGACAGTCTCGACATCCTTGAGGGTCCACGCTCCCGGCGAGGCGTTGTTTTTGTCGCGCAGGCGCTCCAGATGATTCTTAACGTCTGCCGCAGTCGGCAAGGGACCGTGTCCCGGGGCGCGGGTGAAGACGAGCGTCCGGCCGTCTTCCGAGATTTCAGGAAGGGCGAAGATGCCCGGCTTGAGGGCGTAG
>JAGCPM010000128.1 GCA_017965685.1 Kiritimatiellia bacterium
CCTTTGCACACGCTCCAATCGCCCCCTTGGGACAAAGCACCGTGCAATCGCGGCACTGCACACACAATGTGGCGTCGATATCTCCGCCTTTGCCGTCTATCTTGATTGCCGACGCGCGGCACGTGCGCTCGCACTGCTTGCAACCGATGCACTTCGCTTCGTCGATCTTCAGCTTGAACAAGGCGCGGCGCGAAAGCCCGCCGAGGAAAGTTCCGACGGGACACACCCAGTTGCACCACACGCGTCCGCGCCACGCGGCGAGCGCGAATATCGCGACGCCGAACGTAAGCGCGATCCAAAGGCTCGTCGCGATGCGCCCGAAGAGTCCGTATGGCTCGATCCACGAAAAGCCGAAGCCGCAAAGCCCGACCGCGAGGAACGCGGCGAGGATGACGTACCTTGCGATAGTCCGCGCTTTGGTCCTTACGCACTGCGACTTGTGCTTGAAGAGCGCAAAGGCGACGTCCTGGAGTATTCCGAGCGGACAGCACACGCCGCAATAGATTCGCCCGAAAAGCAGCGTAGCAACGACCGTCGCAATTACGATGACTGTGCTTCCCGCGAGAACGGCAGGAACGAACTGCCACTTCGCGAGGAACGCGAGATATTTGAACGAGCAGCCCGCGAACAGCGCGACGAAGCCGACGAACACCGATGCCGCGACGATGCGGCGAATCCAAAGAACAGCCTTACGCATGGCGCTCCTCCTTTCTGAGATTGGCGACGAACCTGTCGATGGCGTCCAGCCTGCGCGGAATGTCGATGCGCTGCGGGCAGTGGCTCAGGCACTTGCCGCAGCCGATGCAATGCTCCGCCTGCCTCAAGTGCGGAATCGCCTTGTCGCAGTCCTTCAGGAACTTGCGGCGGTTCTCGGCATGGCGTTCGCTTGCCGGATCGTTCGGCAGGCGATCTTCGGTGCATGCGCGGTTCCAGCAGTCGAACACGCCCGGAATGTCCACGCCGTATGGACAAGGCATGCAGTACTGGCAGAGGTTGCACGGCACCGTATTGTTCTGAAGCATGAGCTGCGCCGCCTCTTCAAGCGTATCAAGCTCATGCTGAGTGAGCGGCTTGAGCGGCGAGAGCGTCGCTATGTTCTCCATCAGCTGCTCCTTGTAGGTCATGCCGCTAAGGATCGTCAGCACCTTCGGATACGTGCCGCAGAAACGAAACGCCCACGACGCTATCGACGCCTCGGCATCCATCCCCTTCAGCTTGGACGCGACGGCGTAGTTGAACTTCGCGAGCCTGCCGCCAAGAAGCGGCTCCATTATGACCGCCGGTATGTTCTTCGCCGCCAGCGTCTCGTAGAGATACTTCGCATCAAGGTTGCGGTCGTTCACAGCCTTGGCGTGAAGCCAGTCCACATAGTTCATCTGAATCTGGCAGAAGTCCCAATGGTACTGGTCGTGGTGTTCGATGCACCACTCGAAAGCCTTGGGGTCGCCGTGGAACGAGAAGCCGAGGTTGCGGATGCGTCCTGCCGCGCGTTCCTCCAGAAGCCAATCTATCGCCCCGTTCTCGATGTAGCGCTTGGAGAACGTCTCGAAGCCGCCGTTGCCGATAGCGTGCAGCAGATAGAAGTCGATGTAGTCTGTGCGCAGCGCCTTTAGCGAGTTCTCGAACATCGCCTTGCATTCCTCAAGCGGATACTGCTGCGGCGCGAAGTTGGAGAGCTTAGTCGCGATGAAGTAGCTGCTTCGCGGATGACGCGAGAGCGCCTCACCCATCACGCGCTCCGACTCGCCGCGACAGTAGGCGGGCGAAGTGTCGAAATAGTTTACTCCATGCTCCAGCGCAAAATCGACATGCTCGTTGACAGCCTCCTGGTCGATTGCCGCGGAAGAGACACCCTCGGCCCAAGTGTTGGCGTGCTTGCCGTCCTTGGTCGGCAGACGCATCGCGCCATAGCCCAAGAGCGAAATCTTGTTGCCCTTGAGGTCTTCGCGGGTCGTCATCTCGCCGCTGCCCTCAAGCTTCTTCGCGAGGTTGGCGAAGAACTCGCGTCGCGACATTTCCTTCTTCCTCATAGTTCTCCTTTCGAGGTTTCAAGTTGATCCTTGGCTTCAACCAATGAAATTCCCTTTGTACGCGCGAATGCGGCAAGATCGTCCGCCTCCAACTTTGCGCGGCAGACGCCATATCCGCTCGCGACCTTGCGCCTGACGGTCGAACCGTCCGCAAGCGCAACCGTCTCGATCTTGCGGTCTAGCGTATAGCGGCGGCAACGCGTCTCGCGAACGCCCAATGTCGAAGTGTGGGCGAATATCGCCTTTACGACCTCCCCGCGAGTTTCCGCAGGGCACATCACGCTGACGCGCTGTCCGGGACGCCCCTTCTTCATCACGACCGGCGCGAACGATACATCTCTCGCACCTGCGGCGAAGATGCGCTCAGACGCAAAGGCAAGTTCCTCGCCTGTCATGTCGTCTACATTGAAGTTGAGTTCAAATATCTCTCCGTCGCCCTCGTCCTCCGTAGCCTTGGCGAAGGAGGAAGCATTTGCGAAGGAGGACTCGCTCTCGCCAAGCATTGCACGCACTACATTAGCGCGCGGGAAATCTTTTCTGCCTGCGCCATATCCTATGGACCTTACAGTCATCAGCGGTTGCGGACCAAAGGACGCCGCAAAATTCTTTATGAGCGCGGCACCTGTCGGCGTGCAGAGTTCTCCGACGATCACGCCGTCGGAATAGGTAGGCACGCCCTCCAGCAGAAACGCGGTCGCCGGAGCAGGAACCGGCAATACGCCATGTGCGCAGTTTACCGTTCCAGAGCCGACATGAACCGGCGACGCGATAACCTTGTCGGGCGCGATGCGCCTGAGCAGATGGCAAAACGCCGCAATGTCGGCGATTGCATCCAGCGCACCCACCTCGTGAAAGTGTATCTCGCCCACGTCCTTTCCGTGCGCTCGCGATTCCGCCGCCGCCAGAGATTCGTAGACGCTTTTCACATCCTCGCGGACGGAAGGCTCAAGCTTGAGATGTCCTATGACATGCAACACATCGGCAAGCGAGCGGTGTTCGTGATGATGGTGTTCGTGGTGGTGATGGGCCTCATGTTCTTCGTGTCCACCGACCGTCACTGAAAGGTGCGTTGCGGCGATTCCGCATTTGGATAGCGTCTCTCGCTTGTACATCACTCCAGGTATTCCAAATGCATTCAGTTCGGCGACTGCGGCGTCGGGGTCTGGAACAAGCTCCAGGAGAGCCCCGGCGAGCATGTCGCCCGCAGCCCCCATTGAGCAATCGAGATAGAGGGTCTTCATGCCTCTCCTTTCAAATGGTTTATGCGGCTTGCGAGAAAGCCCGCGCCAAAACCGTTGTCGATGTTGACTACGCTAACACCCGCCGCGCATGAGTTGAGCATTGCGAGAAGCGCAGTCACTCCGCCAAACGATGCGCCGTAGCCCACGCTCGTTGGAACGGCGATAACAGGGGCTTCGACTAGTCCGCCGATCACGCTAGGCAGCGCCCCTTCCATTCCGGCGACGGCGACGACCACGCGGGCGGACCTCAGTTCACTTTCGCAGGCAAGGAGGCGGTGGATTCCTGCAACCCCGACATCGTAGATCCTCACGACCTTGTTGCCAAGCGCCTCGGCAACAAGCGCGGCTTCTTCGGCCACTCCAAGGTCGCTAGTACCGCCACATGCCACAGCGATGACGCCAAGCCCGTCGCAAGGACGGTTCTCGCCGAGCCTCCCAAGCCGCGCTTCTGCAAAATACATAAAGTCGCCGCCAAACGCATCCGCCACGCGAGCGGCCTTCTCGGCATCAATGCGCGTCACGAGCGCGGGGCGCTGTCCGTGGGCGTCGAGCGACTTCAAGATGGCGATGATCTGCCCGGCCGTCTTGCCTTCGCCGTAGATCACCTCGCCAAAGCCCTGCCTCGCCTTGCGCTGAAGATCGACCCGTGCAAAACCTAAATCGTCTATATCATCAGAGCACTTCATTGAGTCTCCCTGTTCGAAAGTCTTCAAGGTCCAGGGCGGCATACACAAAGCCGATTTGCTTCATGGCCGCAGCGATTTCGGCACGGTGCGCAACTAGCGCGTCGAATCCGTCCGCGCCCACCTCGATACGCGCGACATCGCCGTGTGAGCGCACGCGTAAAGGCGTATCGGACGGCAGCAGCGCCGCAATATGGCGCTCCGCATCCTCTACCCGTCTCAATCCTTCGCGTGTGATCCTCTCGCCATACGGAAAACGCGATGCGAGGCATGCTGCCGACGGCTTGCGCCAGACAGAGAGACCAAGTTCGCGCAGACATTCACGTACATCGCTCTTTGCAAGCCCTGCCTCACGCAATGGACTCTTGACGCCAAGCTCCGCAATCGCCTTTCTTCCCGGACGGTAATCGCCATCGTCATCGAGATTCGAACCCTCGATCACATGGTCAATGCTGTGCGATCGCGCAAAGTCGCAGATCTTGGAGAATATTGCCCGTTTGCAATGGTAGCATCGGTCAGGCGGGTTCTCCGCGAATTGCGGAATGGACAGCGGATCGAAGTCCATCACCTCATGCTTGATTCCGCGCTCGCGGCAAAACCGTATCGCCCCATCCGTCTCATTCTCCGGAAAAGCGCATGCGCGGATCGTCACCGCGACCGCCTTTTCGCCAAGCACCTCATGCGCCGCCGCCAAAAGAAGCGTCGAATCCGTACCGCCGGAGAATGCGACGGCAACGGACCGCATTTCGGCAATGCGGCGCTTTAGAGCGTCCAGTTTGGCGGACTCAGAGGACATCGGCAAGAAGATCTACCGCAAACATCAACGCCGCGCCAAAGGCCGCAAGCGTCATCGTTCCCTTGAATCTGGCGAAGCGCCATGCCTTCGTCTTCGACACTGCGACCATGCCTGCCCAGACTGCAATGACAAGAAGCGTCATCGCCACTCCGCGAGTCGCCATCTCGTGCAGCATTTCGCTGACGGCCTCCGGACCTTCCGTCATGGCGGTCAGGAACGGCGGCCTGAATATTACTTCGCCGTGGTAGACGTGCTCAAGCGCGAGAATCAAGCTCCCGCCGAACATCATCTTCTCAAGCCAGGGCAGCTTGGCGACGAAAGGATTTCCCTTTGTCGATTCCGGCAACGACAGCTTTGTCGCCGTCGCAACAGCGGCAGTGGCCAATGGAACTGTGAAACATGCCATGTGTTTTCCTCCTTGGTAAGTTACATATCAATCTTGCGACCCGTCTCGCGGCAATAGCGTTCGCGCGTCGCCTTGAAATCGACAAGTGCGGCGAGGCCCTCCTTCTCCGCAGTCTCGTAGTACCACACCTTGAACGCAATATGATCGGCGCATGCCTGGATGTCAGCCATCATCTCCTTGACGGCCGCCTCGCGCTTTCGCATCATGGCAAGGCGCTTCTTGACGCTCTTGTCCCCCTTCGTGGTAAGCCGCATGAACTCCGCAATGTCGTCAAGCGGCATGCCGGTCTTCTTAAGGCAATCTATCAGCCTGATCGCACCGACATTTGCCGCATTATAGCGACGCCGTCCTCCAGGCGCACGTTTCACGCCCGGCAGCAGCCCCTTCTTCTCGTAGAATCGCAGAGTGTCCCCGGAAAATCCGCTCAGCTCCGCCATCTCGGAAATGGTGTAAAAGCGTTCGCCTTCTTCGATTTTATTTCGCATGCCGCATATTATATCACTTGGAGTCTACTCCAAGTCAAGCGTAATTGTCATACACCATCCTTCCTTCCGTGCATGCTTTCACAGGCAAAGGCGGTAGATGGCGGCGACGTCATCCTCGGTAAGCGGCTTGAACGCGCCGAGCGTGTTGCCGCAAAGATTCATCGTCTTGACGAGAAGCGGAATGTCCTCCTCCCGCGCGCCAAGTTCGGCAATCGTAAGCGGCATGCCGAGAGACTTGAGCCATTCGCGAAACGCCGCGATGCCGTCCAGCGCGGCCTTTGCGTCCGGCTCGTTGAAGCCGACACCGAAAACGTTCCGGGCGAAGCGTGCGAACCTCACGTCGTCAGCATCGTGCACGAATGTCATCCACGCGGGCATTACGACGGCGAGCCCGGCGCCGTGCGCGCAGTCGTAGAGAGCCGACAACTCGTGCTCCATGCCATGGCTGGACCAGTCCTGTACGCGTCCCGCGCCGCATATGTCGTTGTGCGCAAGCGTACCGGCCCACATTATGTTCGCGCGCGCCTGATAGTCGCCGGGGTTCGCCATCACCTTCGCGCCTTCCTCGACGATCGTGCGCATTACCGCCTCGCAGAGGTTGTCCGTGAGCGCCACATCCTTGGTTGGCGAGAAGTAGCGCTCGCAAAGGTGCGCAAGCATGTCCGTGATGCCGCATGCCGTTTGATAGGCGCTCAGGCTCGTCGTGAGCTCCGGATTCATCACCGCGAACTTGGGACGCAATATGCCGGCACCGGCTCCGCGCTTCAGATTCTCGGGCTCGAGGTTGACGACGGTATTGCCCGAAGCTTCGCTGCCCGCGGCCGCGATGGTCAGCACCACGCCGACAGGGAGCGCCGCCGGAATCACGGGACGAACCTTGACTTCGCGACCGACGTAGTACTTGCGCCATTCGCCACCGTTGGCCGCGCCGATTGCGATGCCTTTCGCTGAGTCTATCACGCTGCCGCCGCCCACGGCGAGAAGAAAATCGACACCTTCAGCCATCGCCAGGCGAATGCCTTCTTCGACGAGAGAACTGCGCGGATTCGGCTTTACGCCGCCAAGCTCGACGAACTCCACGCCCGCCGCGGCGAGAGACGCCTTGATGCGATCCAAAAGACCGCTGCGGACTGCGCTGCCGCCGCCGAAATGCACCAGCGCCTTGCGCCCGCCAAAGCGTCGCACAAGTTCGCCCGTCTGCGCCTCCTTACCTTTGCCGAACGCGAAATATGTTGGCGACCAATAGTCGAAGTCTATCATTTTTTACGTCTCCTTTATTTCATTGTCTCCAAATGATTATCCACAAATCCACTTACCGACAACGGGAATGCGCCGTATGAGGATCGCCGCGAGCGACGAGCAGGCGAAAGTTACTGCGGCTGTCGCAAGAATCGCAAGTGGAGTCGGAAGATGCCGACACAGCGCCACAGATACAGGCGCTAGAATGAACATGTGCATGAGATACATCCCGTACGAGGCCTCTGAAACGGGACGCACCGCCTTCTGGTAGAGCCATCCGCAGAAGTTCACCTTTCTGAAGACCATGAACACCGCAATCGTCGTGAGCGCGACGCCGAGCGAGCAATACTCGATGCTCGTCTCCATCACGACAGCAGTCGAATACGGCGCGGAGCCGATCCACAGCCCCACGAGATATCGCAAGACGCTTCCGACACCACCACCGATAAAGACAAACAGTGCGTTCATTGCTCCAGCCTCTAGCCATTGTCGTTGCGATAGATCATGTTGTACGTGCCGATCATCAGCACGGGCATAGGGAACATCCAGTTCTTAACTCCAAGATTCTTCTTCATGTCAGTTCTCCTTAAATGTGTATTATCGGTCATCATCGCGCCTTCCCCTGATTGTTCATTGTCTTTTCCTTTGTCTTTCAGATTATACCCCAGCTCTCCTTTTGAGCAACGACAGGGCAAATTCAATCGAGTCATCGTTCCAGAAAGCGCAGACAATCTCCGAGCGGTAGCCGTTCTTGATGCGAATCTTCCGCACGAACGGATTGTTGGCAAGCGGCATGTGAAACTGAATGTTCGGTTTTTTCTCCAGTCTGCTGTCTGTGATTTCCGTGTCGGCGCGGAGTTCAAATCGCTTAGTACGCCCAATGCCCCACAGCTTTGCCGAATAGCTGCCGCTGCCATGCTCCAGCACAAGTCTACGAGTGCCGAACAGCATCAGAAGGATGCCATACCAGATGAAGATTGAAACTACCAGAAAAGGAATACCGAAAAACAACGGCATGTAGTTCATTGGATGAGTGTCATGTTGCAGGAACGGCATGACATAGCAACCGAATATGGACATTCCGCTCCAAACAGACATAAAGGGAATCAGGAACAGCAGAATCGGCTCGAACTTCCAGTAACGAAGTTCTATGCGCCCGCTATCCATGTCGCGGAACATCTTTAGATGTCGCGGCAGAAGCTTTCCGTCATATGTCTGTTCCGACAACTCCGTCATTGTTTGCCTACCTCCCCGGTTTTCACAAGTTCAAATCTCTTCATCTTCTTTCCATCCCGCTCGTTTCATACGAGTTCCTCTCTATTGACCCAGCGACATAAGACGTGCTATGTTGTCGTGAAATATGTTGCGCAAATCTGCTTCCGGAAGATGTGTTGCGCGTGACTTCTCGATTTCCACGCTTGGCTCGTGGAATGGCGAGTCTATTCCGAACAGGACGCGGTCGTGCCCCACCATGTCGTATGCTTCGCGGATTTTCACGCTCATCGACGTTCCCGACGTCTCCAGATAGATGTTCGGGTATCTTTTTGCGACCTTCAGCGCAGCATCAACGTAAACCCCATGCGCGTGCCCCATGTGAAGAAGCACAATTGGAACTGACGGATGCCGCTCTGCGAGCCAGCCGATTTGCCAAGGCAACGAATACGGCGGATGTCCGCTGTGGACAAATACGGGTATGTTCAGTTCCCCCGCGAGTTCGACTACCGGATCGACAAACGTGTCATCAGCGCAATATGCATCAAAGAGCGGGTGGAGTTTGATTGCGCGGAAGTTCTCCTTCTCAACAAAACGGCGAATGTCGGCAATCACGGCCAAAGACTTCGGATTGACCCATGCAACGGGAACGATGAGATCGGGAGCCTTCTGAAATGCGCTGATGACCGCCTCATTGCCGGATGGTCCCTCGCCCGTCAGCAGTGTCTTTTCAATGTCAAATTCGGACATCTGGTCTTTGAGCCGTTCAACGTCAAAATCAAACCTCGCCCACGAGCCGAAATTGCCGATGTGAGAATGTGCGTCAATAATTTTCATTTAGATAGGCCTTTCAGCAAATCTTCGTATATCTTCGCATCGTATTCCGAGAAGCCTGCCATCTATCGCGCTCCGAGAGTATTCGCCTATAAGCAAGAAACGGACTTTCCGCCTATCTCGACATCGGTTATGACGATTTCGCCGTCTTTCACACGGTACACGGCGACTGCGCCTTTGCCATACTGCGCGACGGCCTTTCGCAACGCCTCCTCTGCAACAGACGCAAGGTGCTCGTTCATGAACAGCTGATCCGGCATCGAAACTATGGCCATGAGCGGCGAGGCATCCCGACGCTTTGCGAAATCTTTATAGGATTCACCAGCCGACCTGTTGGCCCAGCGCACTGAATGCTCCACCTGCACCCTCTTGGGTTTGATCCAGACACCTCCGTCGTCCTTCGGCGAATCAGCCACCGCCGCGACACGCCAAAGCCCGTTGGTCGATTGCTCAAGCTCCGCGAAAACACCATTGTTGTGCCTTGAGTGAATCTCCCACGCCCGACCGTCAACACGTTCCAGAAGATTGTCGCATTCTTCCGACACCTCAACTCTGAGGTAGCGGCCGCGGAACGGGTCCGACGGGTCATAGGCCGAGCACTTGAGGCGCACCTCAATGCCATTGCGCACGATGTCCTCATAACGCCAGATGAGCCATCCGATCGCCACGCACTGGACGGCGAGCACGGCCACGATGAGCGCCGCCTTATTGACATTCGGCTTCATCTTCACGCCCCCCTCTTTCTGAATCGGACCAGAACCACATTGAGAGCCGTAAGCGCCAATCCACACGAAATCAGCACTATGCCTTTCATCGTGAACGACGCATTGCTGGCTAGGAACTTGGCCAATACCAGCCAGAAAAACGTTACGGCTCCGATGTTGGCGTAAGCCGGGCGCAATCTGTCAACACCAAACACGATTATGCCAATCGCTATGACTATCGCCACCCAATATGCGCCAGGGTCATCGAAGAACGGCGTCCACAGCGAGGCGCAACACGCGACAATCGTGCCGACGATGCACCATGGAGAGAGCCTGAAGAAATGCCCCGCCGCAACTACTATCGCAGCACATATCCAGTATACGGATGTAAGCATGAATTCATGTGAGATTGGCAGCGTCACCGCCAGAACAAGAGCCAGTCCAAAGGAATAAACCAGCCCTGTAGCGATGTGTGCCATGGTTCTTGCCGCCTTCGGCAAATCGCTGCGGACAAGCGCGACCAGCGCAGGAAGCGAAAGAGCCATAAGCGCCGCGGATTTCACGCCGAGAGCCATGGACTCGCCATTGACAGTCTTGCTTGAGATGCCCCAGACTATGGCAAAGACCGGCCAAAGTGCTGTCGTCGCAACCGAACGCGTGACCCAAACGACAGGCAGCGAAAGAAGCGCGACGAGCAGCACCAGTCCCGGCACAGACCCGCCGACCTGATATGTCTGCGCGACGAGGGAGGTCCCGGCTATTATGGATATGCACCACAATATTCCAAGCGGCTCCCACAACGATTTCGCCCGCCAGCCTTTAGCGCCCGCAATCACGGCCGCAACGCCGCAAACGAGCGTCGGCGCAACGGAAACGGCGGCACGCGCCGCACGGCCGAGTTCATCCCAGTGTGCCGCGAAAAGCGCGATTATGCCAAGCCCTGTCATCAGGGCGCCGAATGCTCCGGCGATGATCGCACCCCATGAGAGGCGGCCTTCGCCGAGTTCGGCCAAGAGTTCGCGCCGCCGCTTCTTCAGTTCCGCGATATTGAGGTCTATCGCCTCAATATCGCGTTTGATCCGTTCGTTCATCTTTGTGTTTCTCCCCGAGCAACCGTCAGGCGCGGTTGAACTTGTCCTTCGGCTGCCTGCAGCGCGGGCAGCGCCAGTCGGCTGGCAAGTCCTCGAACGCGACGCCGTCATGCTCAGCAGGGTCGTAGACATAGCCGCAGACCGAGCAGATGTACTTGCCAGTCGGGGTCTTGAACACGATTTCTCCTGGAGGAATGATGGCCGGCGGATTCGCAAGATCGACTACGCGGTGAGCTTCCAGGCTTTCCAACGCTTCAGGCGTGTGGGTGCCAAGCCAGACGGTCGGGCGCGCGGCGCAGAACGCGCGGCAGCGATCCAACGTTTCGTGCGCGGCGGCCTTGTCATCAAACACCACGGAAAGCTTGTTGCGGTAGAACGCAACATCCGTGTAGGTGACGTCGCCATGGATGAGATAGAAGAGTCCATCCGTTTCGACCGCAACGATGCAGTTGCCGGTGGTGTGGCCTGGCGCGAAGATATAAGTAACGCCCTCGGCGATGCGCTGCGACAGCGGGAACTCGTAATATGGCCCATCCTGGAACGTGGCGACGGTCGGCTTGAACGGCTTGATTTCATCTGTCTCGGCCTCGGCAGCCGAGCAGATGATCTGGGCGTTCGGGAAAGCGCGCAGTTCGCCCGTATGGTCGGCGTGCTTGTGGGTGATGAGGATTTTAGAGACCTGTTCCGGCTTGTAGCCGAGGTCGGCCAGCGCTTCGACATAGGGCTTTATGTATTTGCCGAGATAGATCGTGGCGTCCTTGTCGGGCGCAGCTTCCGGGAACTCGGCAGGAAGACCGGTATCTACGAGTATAACCTCGCTACCCGTGTCGATCACCCAGTTCTGCAGGCAGGAGCGGTATTTTACGGCAGGGTCGAGACCTTCAGCGCCTTCGCCGCCAAGGGCAAATGGTTCGGTCATAAATCCGTTTTCTGTGAAACGGACGGGTTTGATTGTGATGCTCATGGTGTTGCTCCTTTATTTAGATGGCAACATTATACCATATTTGGCCGAGCGCTTCAACCCGTAGAGCGCATTTCGCAGAAAAAATGTCCCCGCCCCC
>JAGCPM010000129.1 GCA_017965685.1 Kiritimatiellia bacterium
CAAGGCCGAAGCCTACGCCATCGACGCGCTTCAGCTCCGCGGCACGTTCTTCATCGATCCGGGTGTGGAGACCTACGTGGGCCTGATCGTCGGCTCCCACTGTACCGACGACGACCTGGAGGTCAACCTCCAGAAGGCTAAGAAGCTCTCCAATATGCGCGCCGCCGGCTCCGACCGCAACCTCAAGATCGCGCCCGCCGCGAAGCTCTCGCTCGAAGAGGCGCTGGAGTACATCGAGGACGACGAATACGTCGAGGTCACGCCGCTCAACATCCGCCTCCGCAAGAAATACCTGACCTCGCTCGAACGCCGCCGCATCCGCGGCCAGATGATCAAGGCCGAAAAGGCCGCAGAATAAGCCGCGCACGAGCGGACGAGAATCCGGTTCAGCCGAAACGACGAAGACAGCCTCATGATCGATTTCCAGAACGTCACCAAGCTCCTGGGCGGCAAAGCCATCCTCGACAACGCCTCGTTCCGTATCAACCGCGGCGAGCGCGTCGGCATGGTCGGGCCGAACGGCACGGGCAAAACGACCGTCTTCAGCATGATCCTCGGCGAGCTCCCGCCCGACAAGGGCGAGATCCTGATCCCCGAACGCCTCCGCATCGGCATCCTCCGCCAGCAGATCGACCTCTCGGACAAGACCGAGGACGTGCTCTCCTACGTCGCCGCCACGGGCGAGCTCCCGCGCATTCAGGCGCGCCTCGCCGAGGTCGAACGCGCCCTCGAGACCGATCCCGCCAACCGCCAGCTGCTCGACGAATTCGGGCACCTGCAGACGACCTACGAACACCTCGGCGGATACGATTCCGGGCACCGCGCCGAGGCCGCGCTCGCCGGGCTCGGGTTCGACGAGGAGGTCTTCCACAATCCGCTGAACTCCTTCTCCGGTGGTTGGCAGATGCGCGCATCCATGGCGCGCGTCCTGCTTTCCGAACCGGACATCCTGCTCCTCGACGAGCCGTCCAACTACCTCGACATCCCCGCCGTGGAATGGCTTCAGCGCCGCCTCCGCGGCTACACAGGCACCCTGCTCCTCATATCCCACGACAGGTTCCTGCTCAACTCCCTCACGGACGTCACGCTGGAGATCAACGGCGGCAAAGCCACGCGCTACTCCGGCAACTACAGCAAGTACGTGGTCGAACGCGAAACGCGCTCCGCGCTCGCCGAGGCCGCCCGCAAGAACACCGAGAAGCGCCGCGACAAGCTGAAGGAAAACATCGAACGCTTCCGCTACAAGGCGAGCAAGGCCGCCCAGGTCCAGATGTGGATCAAGATGCTTGACAAGATCGAGACCGAGGAGCTGCCCGAACAGCTTCATTTCCAGGGACGCATCCGCATCCCGGAGCCGCCTCGCTGCGGAGCTGAGGTCTGCGCCGTCGAAAACGTCTCGCACTCCTACGACGGATCGAAATTCGTCTTCCGCGACGTCTCGTTCACGGTCAACAACGGCGACAAGCTCGGCATCGTGGGCTACAACGGCATGGGCAAGACCACGCTGCTCCGCATCATCGCCGGCACGCTCGCCCCGACTTCCGGCCGCGCACGCCTCGGGCACAACGTCGTGATCGGCTACCAGGCGCAGGAATTCGCCGAGCTCCTCCCCGCTGAGGAGGCCGCGTACGATGTCGTGAAGCACGCCGCGCCCGGCGACACCCCGCCCTCGCGCATCCGCGAGATCCTCGGCGCGTTCGGTTTCTCCGGCGACGACGCCATGAAGCAGTGCAAGGTGCTGTCCGGCGGCGAGAAGATCCGCCTCTGCTTCGCACGCATCTTCGTGAACCCGCCGAACCTGCTCATTCTCGACGAACCGACCACGCATTTGGACATCGCCGCGCGCGAGGCCCTGCAGGACGCCCTCATGAACTACAAGGGCACGCTCTGCTTCGTCAGCCACGACCTCGAATTCATTCGCGGCACCGCCACCACCATCCTCGAAATGCGCCACGACCGCGTGAAACGTTTCTTCGGCAATTTCGACTACTACAAGGAAAAGCTCGCCGAGGAGGAGGCCGCGAACGCGCCCGCCGCAAATAATCAGCAGAACAAATCCTCCGCCGGAACTCAGCAGAAGACAGCCTCGTCCGCCGGAGCCTCCACTTCGAATCTGTCTGCAAATTCAGGTTCCGCCGCTCAGCCCCAGCCGCAGACCGCGGGCAAGGACCGCCGCCGCGAGAAAGCCGCGAAACGCAATGCCCTGCTCCCCGAAAAACGCCGCATCGAACGCGGCCTGGCGAAGTGCGAGAAGATCATCGAGGACGCCGAAAACGAGAAGGCGGAAATCGACAGGCAGCTCATGGAAGCCACCCCGCAGACCGATTTCGCCGCCCTCCAGAAACGCCGCAAGGCACTGGACTACGACATCGCCGAGGCCACTGTCGAGTGGGAACGCCTCGCCTCCGAACACGAAGACTTCATGAAGAAATACAACGAGGAAGACTAGCGTCTTCACTGCGGTTGTGTTCTGCTCCGCGAGAACACGTAAGGCCCCCCTCTTTTTCAAGGTCCAGCCTTGCACATTTCCATTCGCACATGAGAATCCCCCTCTGACTTCCGCCGCCTTCTTTCCTTATCCCCGCTCTGATTCTTCCCTCATTCTCCCCTTATTCTTCCCCCATCCAGCGTTCTACAAGACCGTCTCAAAATATACTCTGCCGTTCGAATCCGTCCCCTGACAACCCCATTTCCCATTGCCTTGCGCGTCTCGCGGTAAAGGAATCTGTCGAACTCGCACGTGCGAGTTCACCGAGGAGGCAAAGCCGCCCCCCCCAAAGGGACATTCCACTGCATTTTTCTTATACCCCCTGCCGTTCGCGCCCCCGCGGTAAAGGAGTCTGTCGAACTAGCTCGTGCGAGTTCACCGAGGCGCGCGAATGTGCGCCCCCCGAAGGGACATCCCCCTGCTTTTTTCTCCAGCTTCTAACATCCGCGCATCGCGGTAAAGGAGTATATCGCCGAGCATAGCGAGGCTACCGAGGCGCGCGAATGCGCCCCCCCAAAGGGACATTCCACTGCATTTTTCTTATACCCCCCTGCCGTTCGCGCCCCGCGGTAAAGTCGTCTGTCGAACTCGCACGTGCGAGTTCACCGAGGCGGCAAAGCCGCCCCCAGCGAAGCGTGGACGCAAAGCGTCCTTTCTGCTTTTTCGTCACTTGTCAAGGTAAATGCACGTTTGTCAGAGTAAACGCACAACGAACGTGAAAACCGAGCGTTTAGTCTGACAAACG
>JAGCPM010000130.1 GCA_017965685.1 Kiritimatiellia bacterium
AAACGAGCGAGCTCTATGAGAGATTCGCCCTGGACGAGATAGCCCTTCGCCTTCTCGGGAGAATCTGGATAGTCCTTGACCAGGCGCGTAACGGTCTCGATGGCCAGAGGAAAATCGTTTTCGGCAAAAGCCGCCTTTGCCGCCCAGACGAGCGCTGAAGGCGCAAAGCCAGATTGCGGGGCCATGGTCACGTATGCGGTGAAAAGCCTTCTCGCCTCGCCCCAGCGTCTTCTGTTGTATGCATATTTTGCCATCCAAAGCGTCGCTTCGGCGCGCAGGATGGCGTCGCCGGAACCTTCCGATATCTCCTTCGCCTTGGCAAGCGCCTCTTCGTCCCTTCCGAGTCCATAGAGGCAAAGCATATCGAAATAGTCCATCCTCGGCTTGAGTTCCGGCTCTTCCGCAGCGAGCTCGGCGAACATCTTGCGGGCGTCGTCGAAGCGGTATTCGCTGTACATGGAAACGCCTTTGGCCTCCATCTCGCGCCGTTTGACCATTCCCTTGAGTTTCACGCCGGCTTCGGTTGCAGGATATTTCTCGAGAATTTCCCTGAACACTGGCATTGCGTCTTCGGCGCGGCCCATCGCAGAAAGCGTATCGCCTTCGGCAAGGGCGGCGGACGCCTTCGCGGTATCGTTGGTGGCGGCTTCGCCGGCGCGCTTGAAGGACTCGATCGCCTCCGCCCTGCGGCCGAGATTTCTGAGCGCCCATCCGTTCGCCTCGTGAATCTCGCCCATGAACGCTGCGTCCGGCCATGTTTCTAGAATCTGCCTGTATTTCTCGGCCGCGGCGGCGTTGTCGCTAGCCGAAAGATACGCGCCGGCCAGCGCGACCATCGCTTCCTTCGCGCCTTTGGTATCGGGCGATTCGCCCGCAGTGTCGGCTATGAGCGACGCTCCTTCCGCGAACGTCGAAGGGGAGCCGATCAGCTTTACGCCAAGCTGGAGGGTGGCCATCCGCCTGAGATTCGCGTCGGTCGCGGAATCGCGGGCCTTCCTCAAGGCATCCGCATCGCCGAGGTTTACGGCCGCGATGACGAACGCCTTCTCGTCCGCGTTGGTCGAAGATACCACTGCACGCCAAATCTTCTCCGCGCTCTTGCGCTCGCCGTTCGCGTCCATTATGCTCGCGGCGATCATTCTCGCCTCGTCGCCCGCGGCGTCGAAATCGATATCCTTTACAAGCTTGAGAGCCTTTGGCGCGTTCTGGCCGCCATCCTTCTCTAGCGATATCATTGCGTTGAGGACGGAAGCGAGCGACCTGTATGGTTCCGCCGCTTTGTCCATCTTCTCGAGTATGCCCAGCGCCTTGGAGTCTTCGCCGGTCTTGTGGAACGCGAGAGCCCTGTAGTAGTCGAGAGTATCGCTTTGTTCTTCGCCTTTGGCGCCGAACCTTTCAAGCAAATCGCGCCACTTCTCTTCGCGCGCGAAGCTTTCGGCCACGATTTCTTTCGATTCGATGCCGCCTGCGGCTGCGGCGTGGTTTCGCGCGACTTCCCAAAGTCCGTCCCTCAAAGCTTCTCTGGCGATCCCGATTTCGTCCGCGCGGATAGACGCGGAAAGAAGAGCGCATATTGCGGCGGAGGATACGGCGAGGCGCGTCATATTTCGCCTCCCATGTAGCCCATTTCGGTGAGAAGCCTTTCGTTCTTCATCCAGTCGGGCTCTACCTTGACCCACATGTCCAGGGCGACCTTCACGCCGAATATCTCCTTCAAATCGCGCTCTGCCGAAAGACGCACCGCTTTTATCGTCTCGGCGCCCTTTCCTATCACGATCGGCTTCTGCGACGCGCGGTTGACGAGAATATCTACTTTCGCGTCCCACCTGCCGGAAGATTCGTCGATTTTCTTCACTACGATACCCAGCTCGTGCGGAAGCTCTTGATGGAGTCGCCTGAGGAACTTTTCGCGTATGGAATCGGCTATCGTGAGCTTGCGCGGATAGTCGGTCACTATATCGTCGTCGAAAAGCTTCTCGCCTTCCTCCGCAAAACCGAACAGCGCGTCGAGGACATCCTTCACGCCGTCTTGAAGGGTCGAGACGGCCTTGACCCACTTGACCGCATCCTCCTCGCCGCCGGCCTCGCGCCATGCGTCGCGGAACATCGTCTCGAAGAACGGCTTCATATCCGCCTTGTTGAGGACGAACACGACTTTCTCCGGCTTTTCCTTCGCGACGCGCTGCATCCAGCCAATGTCTTCGAGTTGCGGTTCCTGGGCGGCGTCGAACACGACGCAGAGGATATCCACCCCTGCCGAACTGCGCCGCGCCATTCTATTGAGGATGCGGCCGAGGTTGCCGACCGCCTTGTGAAGGCCGGGCGTATCAAGAAGGACGAGCTGTCCGCGCTCCTCCGCCACTATGCCGCGTATGGTGTTGCGCGTTGTTTGTTCGACGGGAGAGACGATGGAAACCTTCTCTCCCACGAGCGAGTTGACGAGCGTCGATTTTCCCGCGTTCGTCCTGCCGACAACGCCTACTGTCGCGACACGCGCCATGTCCGTATCAGGGAACCGGGAAGTTTTTCACCAGCTCCTTGGCCTCCGCCTTGACCCTCGCCTGCACCTGAGTGTCGGCGATGTTGTCGAGGACGTCCGCTATCCAGGTGCCGATCTTTATCATCTCGGCCTCCTTCATTCCGCGCGTCGTAACGCTGGCGGTGCCGACTCTGATGCCGCTCGTCTTGAAGGGCGATTCGGTATCGTATGGGATCGTGTTCTTGTTGACGACTATTCCGGCGGCGTCGAGCGCTGCCGCGGCATCCTT
>JAGCPM010000131.1 GCA_017965685.1 Kiritimatiellia bacterium
GGCGAGTACAATCTGCTTGATGAAGTGGAGCCGACGGAGAATTTCTGTCTTATGGGCGACGGATGGCATTTCGTGTACAACGAATACGAAGTCGCCTGCTACGCCGCCGGAGCGGTCGAAGTTGAGATAGGGCTAACGGATCTTTAGCCAGAGTGCTCTCCCCGACATGCTTCTCTGTGCGGGTGCGTTGCGATTGACGCTGGCGGCACGGATTTGATATACTATGCCGAATATGAAGTGCGAACTGTGCCAGAAAAACGAAGCCCAGTCGGCGATAAACCTTGAGAAGGACGGCGAAGAGCAGGAGCTCTACGTCTGCAACGAGTGTGCGCGCAAAGAGAAGGCGAAACGCCAGATAAAGCGGGCGAGAATGCGCAAGACGACCGCATTGCCGGGCGGGGTCGAGATGTCCATAACCGAATTTTCCCTTCCGGGCGGCGAAGACGGCGCCGAGGACGGCGCGCCGCCAATCGTCAAGGCGATCATAGACGCCGTGCATGGAATGGTCAGCGATCTCGCGAAGGCTAATGAGGAGCGCAAGAAGCGCGTCAAGGCGCCGCCGGAAAAGAAGGAGCTCAACCTGACCCGCGCCGTGCATCCCGCGTTTCGCATCAATGGGCGCATGCACCTTGAAGGCATATTCCTTATCGGCGAGCTCAACCAAGTAAAGAATGCTTTCGACGACCTCGGCCTCGAACTCAGAGACGTTTCGGGCGACGACATGAGAGACCTTGCCCACGCCTACACCGTGCTGCATCCAGGGGACGAAGGTCTCGCAAAAAGGGCGGTGCAGGCCCTCCTCGATCAGGAGCGCAACGCGAGGGTGCGTCTCGTGGATGAGATGCCGCGCGTGCTGGCCGATTGCGCATTCCGTTCGCTCGCGACGCTCAAGAACTGCCGCCTGATGACCGAGATGGAGCTCTTTGACCTTCTAGCCACGCTGAGGCTTGTCGCCGCGGAAAATATGCTCGACGGCATAACGCTCGCCCAGCTAGATTCTATGCTGAAGGAAATAGACACGTCTTTCCCCGAAACCAAGCTTTGCGGCGAGGATCGCGACAGGGCCGAGGCGGCTCTGGCAGACGCGATGAACGAACGCTTCGAGGACGTGGTGCTGAACGAACGGGCGGAGAGGATTCTGGGACTATGACTCTTACGAAAAACGCCCTTGACGCACTCAACGCCGCCGGCAGCTGCGCCCAGCAATTCGGCCACGATAGCATAGGCGCGGAGCATATTTTCCTTTCCATACTCGCGATTCCCTCCTGCCAGGCGTGCAGGCGGCTCGAGGTGCTGAACCTTGGCATAGAAGATCTCATCCGTTCGGTGACGGCGATGATAGAGGGCTCCGGCTCCGCGCTCAAGGCGCGCGGCGCGCTGCCCATGACCGCACGGACGAAGAAGATACTCGATATAGCCGAGCTTGAGGCGGGCGGCAAGGGCAAGACGGTTGGAACCGTGCACCTTGTCGCGGCCATGCTGCGCGAAGGCGAGAACGTGGTCGCCCAGATATTGTTCAACGCCGGGATAGGCGTTGATTCTTTCCTTGCTGCGGGAACCGCCAAGCCGGAAAGCGATCCCGATGCCGACGGAGGCGAAGAAGCCGGCGAAGAGGCTTCGGAAGAGCGCGAAGAGCCCAAAAAGACCAACCGCGGATCGAACGGCAAGGCCGTAAAAACGCCCAACGTGAACAATTTCGGGCGCGACCTGACGCAGCTCGCGAAGGACAGGATGCTCGACCCGGTGATCGGTCGCGACAAGGAGCTCAAGCGCGTCGTGCAGATTCTCGCGCGCAGGACGAAGAACAACGCCGTCCTCATCGGAGAGGCCGGGGTCGGCAAGACCGCAGTCGCCGAAGGCCTCGCCCAGGCCATCATGCGCGGAGAAGTGCCCGAGAAGATGCAGGGCAAGAGGGTTGTCGCGCTCGACATGGCGCGCGTCGTGGCGGGAACGCAGTACAGAGGTCAGTTCGAGGAGCGCCTCAAAAGGATAATCGACGAAACCAAGGCCGCCGGGAACATAATACTCTTTCTGGACGAAATACACACCCTTGTCGGCGCGGGCGGCGCGGAGGGCGCGATGGACGCCGCGAACATTCTCAAGCCCGCTCTGGCGCGCGGCGAACTGCAGTGTGTCGGCGCCACGACCCTCAAGGAATACCACAAGTCCATCGAGAAGGACGCTGCTCTCTAAAGGCGCTTCCAGAGCGTCCAGGTCGACGAACCTAGCGTGGCCGACACCGTCGAAATACTGAAGGGAATCGCTCCGCGGTACGAGGAGCACCACGGCGTGAAGTATCCGGTCGACGCACTCAAGGCGGCGGCGGAACTCACCGCTCGATATCTTCCCGGACGCCAGCTTCCCGACAAGGCCATCGATGCGATAGACGAGACTGGCGCGCGGTTGCGGATGGCGGCTTCCGCAAGGCCGAAATTCCTCACTCGCCAGCAGGAGCGCATCGGTGAACTGAAAAACCTAAAGGACGCCGAAGTGGCCAAGGGCGATTTCGACGGTGCCGCCAAATACCGCGAAGAGATAAGAATCGCCTCGCAGAGATTCAAGGAAGACCTCGCGAAGTGGAAGGAGTCCCATTCCGAGGAGACTCTTTCCGCGAGCGCCGAGGATATCGCGAAGACGGTGAGTTCGATAAGCGGCGTGCCCGTCGAGAAGATGAATGTCGCCACCGCCGGAAAGCTTCTGAAGATCGAGGAGACCCTTGGCGAAAAGGTGATAGCGCAGAAAGAGGCCGTGAAGGCCGTCGCAAAGGCTCTCAGGCGTTCGCGCGCGTTCCTTTCCGATCCCAAGAGGCCGATGGGGAGTTTCCTCTTCCTAGGACCGACCGGCGTCGGCAAGACTCATCTCGCGAAGATGCTCGCCGAGCACATCTATGGCGATGCTAAGGCCCTCGTCACCCTCGACATGAGCGAGTACCAGGAAAAGTATTCCTCCAGCCGGCTCGTCGGCGCGCCGCCCGGATACGTCGGCTATGACGAGGGCGGACAGCTCACCGAGAAGGTCAGGCGCCGCCCCTACAGCGTGGTTCTCTTCGACGAATTCGAGAAGGCGAATGCGGACGTCTGCAACATGCTTCTGCAGATTCTCGACGACGGACGCCTCACCGACGGTCAGGGCAGGGTTGTCGATTTCAGAAATACGATAATAATCTGCACGGCAAACCTCGGCTTCGATTTCGCGCGCCAGGGCCAGACTCTCGGCTTCGCCACCCGGACGAGCGAGACCAGCCACGACGTCCTCAAGGAAAAACTCCTCGACGAGTGCAAGCGCACTTTCCGTCCCGAGCTTCTCAACAGGTTCGACGAGATAGTGGTCTTCAGAAAGCTCGACAAGGAGGCTCTGAAGAAGATCGCCCGCCTCGAGCTCGACAAACTGCGCGCAAGACTGAAGGGCGAGAATATCGCGCTCTCCCTTGACAAAAAGGCGGAGGATTTTCTCGTCGAGAAGGGCTACGACAGCGCGCTGGGCGCGCGTCCGTTGCGGCGCGTCGTGCAGGAATACGTTGAAGACCCGCTCGCCGAACTCGTCCTCGCCGGGAAAACCAAGCCGAAGATGAAGGCCCGTCTCGCGAAGGACGGCAAATCGCTGAAGTTTTAAATTGCACAAGAGGCTGAAGAAATGAAACTCACTGGCACGATCACAGCGTTGGTAACACCTTTCGACGCTAACGGAGACGTGGACTACGGTGCGCTGAAGGCGCTCGTCGACGAGCAGGTCGAAGGCGGTGTGGAGGGCA
>JAGCPM010000132.1 GCA_017965685.1 Kiritimatiellia bacterium
CCAGATCAGGCAACTTGAGGACTGGATCAACTCAATTCACAGGGAATCACTAAACGGAGAGACTGCATATGCTTACGATTCACGTCTGGCCAAAGCGGCTTAAGGAGTTTTTGCTGACCCACCCTCTTTACAAGTCACCTCGGAGTTCAAAGCAATGGAACTTTGAATTCTGGAGCATCGGAACACCACCGCGGTTTGCCACAATTATCAAATTCAAATTGCATCAGGCAAGGCACGAAGCCGTTGCCAAACGACAAGCCGAGTCTTGCCGTAGCAGCGGTCGCGGAAGACCTCCCAACCCTCCGGCGCGACCGCCTTTTGGCGGGATGTCATTTCGGCGACGAAGAATCCGCCCTCCTTCACGACACCGCGCATTGCGAGCGTGGCGAGGACCTTTTCGTAGCCGCGCTCCTCGCCCAAGGCATATGGCGGATCGGCAAACACAATGTCATAAGGTGCGCCGCCAAACCCGGCAAGCCAGCTGTAGGCGTCCGCGCGAACTACGGCGGCTTTCTGAGCGTTTTCGCCGAGAATAGCCGTGATATTCGCCTTTATGACGGCCAAATGGCGCGGATTTGCCTCGACGAGCGTGGCATGGGCCGCGCCGCGCGAAAGAGCCTCGATGCCTACCGCGCCACTACCCGAGAACAGATCAAGGAAGCGCGAACCGGGGACGGTCCCCATTAAAATGCTGAACAGGGCTTCACGGACCGATTCCTGAGTTGGGCGTATATCGCCCGATTTCGGGGCTTTCAGGGACTGTCCCCGATATTTGCCGCCAGCGATTCTCAATCGCGGACTCCATTCCAGCGCGCGAAACGTTCCGCCGCAAGTTTCTTGTACGCCGAGGTCGAAGCGCCGTTGACGAAAGGATCGATGGAAATTCCGCCTCGCGATGCGAAGCGTCCTACGACTTCGAGATACTTCGGCTTCATCAGCCGGAACAAATCGCCGTAAATCACATTGACAACGTCCTCATGGAAGTCGCCATGGTTGCGAAACGAGAAGAGATAGAGCTTTAGCGACTTGGACTCCACGAGCTTCTTCGCCGGCACGTAGCGAATCGTCAGCGTCGCAAAATCGGGCTGGCCGGTTTTAGGGCAGAGGGTGGTGAACTCGTTCGCCGTAAGACTGACCCAATAGTCGCGCTCAGGATGGGCGTTCGCAAACGTCTCCAGGACGGACAGATCGTATGTAGAGGGGATGGGCGTTTTGGAGCCCAAAGTCTTGAGCGACGAGAGGTCTTTTCTGGCAGGCATTGCTGATTCTCCTTGATCTCGTATTACGGTCTGTATTCGGCGCAGCTCGTGGCGGTTTCCCACACCTTTACGGCGACGAGAGCGGGGACAGACCCCTTCAGCTCGCCGTAAAAATGGCGCGCGAGGTTTTCGGCGGTCGAACGGAAAGGAATGGCGACAGTTCGCATTTCATGCCTTTCCACCACGGAGGCTATTTCGCATTCGCCGGGCGATGCGGTATTGTAGATGAAGGCATGGTCGAACTTTGCACAGATGATATCCTCCGCGACGCGCTTGAGGTCCTTGAAATCCATAACCATATCGTCGCCTTCGCCGGCGACGGATATGTCAACGCGGTAGGTGTGGCCGTGGAGGTTCTTGCAGAGGCCGTTGTGGTTGGTTAGGACGTGCGCCGCATCGAACGAGATAGTCTTCGTTATGGTGGTCATCAGTCATCCCCTTTCGTCATGATTTCGACAAATCTTTCCGGCGGCGGGCAGGGCCGGAACGTCTTTAGGTCGATGAAGGCGTGACGAGTAAAGCCGGAGACGAGGACGCGATCCTCGCCCTTGCGACGGACCTCGCACGCTATTTCTATGCGGACGCCCTTCTGCGACTGGACCCAAGCGGTGATTTCGAGCAGGTCGTCGTAATGCGCACTGCCGCGGTAGTCGCATTCGGCGTGGGTCACAGGCAGCCCCCAGCCTTCGGCCTCGCACTCTTTGTACGTGTAGCCGCACGCGCGCATCAGTTCGTTGCGGGCACGCTCGAACATGGTCAAGTAGTTGCCGTAGTAGACTACGCCCATCATGTCGGTATCCGCGTAAGGGACGCGGTATTCCATCGTTATCTTCTTCATTTTACCAGACTCTCCATTTCCTCTTTCGTCAAATCTCGCCACTCGCCCGGCTTCATTTCCGGAGGGAGCCGCAATGCCCCGATTGCGATGCGTTCCAGCGACAGCACTATAAGATGTGCGGCCGAGCACATCTGGCGTATCTGGCGCTTGTGGCCTTCCTTAAGAACGAATTCGAGCTTTGCGGTGTTGTCGCGCCGCACGTCGATAACGGCGACACTCGCAGGGCGGGTCATGTAGCCGTCTTCCATCCTCACGCTGCCGCGCAGGATTTCGAGCTTTTCTAGGCTCCACTTGCCGGCGACACGAACCGAATAGCGCTTCTCGTGCTCAAATCGAGGATGCGTCAGGCGGAAAGCAAGGTCACCATCGTTGCTCATCAGGAGGAGTCCTTCGGACTCCTTGTCGAGCCTGCCGACCGGCACGAGACGCTCCTTGATTCCGGCCTCGACCATAATATCGCGCACAGTCCTTCCGCCGAAAGGATCATCCATGGATGAAAGAACGCCGACCGGCTTATAGAGCATGATCGTGCGCTTAGCCTCGCTTGCTCCGATTTTCGCGCCATCCACGGTTATCTCCACGGCAGCCGGATCGAAACGCGCGCCGGGCTCGCAGCAGATTGCGCCATCGACGGCCACGCGACCTTCCTCTATTATGCGGGCCGAGCCTCTTCTGGACGCGATGCCTGCCGCGGCGAGGATATTCTGAAGTCGCTCGCCCATCAAACGCCCTTCCTCCTTGCAAAGCCAAGAACGCCTATTCCCTCGCCTTCGCCAAGCGGGAAGGATGTCGCAATCGCATCATGCACATAAGCCTTTGCACCGGCAATAGCCTCCTTGAGTCCCCGCCCGAGAGCGAGTTCGCATGCGATTGCGGCGGAAAGCGAGCAGCCCGTCCCGTGCGTCGAGACGGGATTCGCTATTCGCGGCGCGGTGAACTTCGTCTCGACTCCGTTTTCAATCAAAACATCGATAGCTTCGTCCTCTCCGGCATGTCCGCCCTTGACAAGAACGGGGACAGTCCCCGAAAATGCGCCCATTGAGCGCAGGACGTCGGCTTCCGGCAGATTCGGCGTGACGAGAGTTGCCATTGGCATGAGTTCGTTGACGAATGCGCGGACCGTCGCCTCTTTCGCGAGCGGCGCGCCGGAAGTCGCGACCATCACGGGATCGAACACCTTCGGAATGGACGTAAAACGCGCAAGAACCTTCGCGACGGCGCGCACAATCTCCGCTGAGCCAAACATTCCCGTCTTGAGCGCGCGTATGTCGTACGTGCCGAGAACGGCCTCAAGCTGGGCCGCGACGAATTCCGGGCTCGCCAGCTCGACGGCCGCAACTTCGCGCGGATTCTGGGCAGTAAGCGCGGTTATCGCCGTGCAGCCATGGAGTCCGTACGCGTGGCAGGTCCGCAGGTCGGCCTGGATTCCGGCATTGCCGCCGGAGTCGCTGCCGGCTATTGTGAGGACGCAATTCGTCATGACGCCTGATGGACGGTCAGCTGCGGGAATGGAATCTCTATGCCGGCATTGTTGAGCGCGGAATGGATAGCGTCAAGAGACGCGGAATAGACGCGCCAATAGTCGCCGGAAAGCGACCATGGGCGGACGTTGATCGTGATTGCGCTGTCATCCAGCGAGCCGATGAATATCGACGGCGCAGGAGTATCAAGAACGCCTTCAACGGATGAGACTGCATTGCCGATCACCTCTATGGCCTTCTTGAGGTCGCTGCCGTACGCGACGCCGACCTTCATATCCACACGACGGCGGCCGAGCGCGGAATAGTTCGTTATCGGCGAACCCCATGCGTTCTTATTGGGAACGGTTATGCGCTTGTTGTCCGGCGTGGCAAGGACGGTCGCCATCATGTTGACCTCCTTTACGGAACCGGTGAGACCCGCGACCTCAACGAAGTCGCCCACCTTGAAAGGCTCGTTGACGGCAATCATCATTCCGCTCGCCAGATTGCCGAGGGTTTCCTGGCAGGCGAAGCCGACTATGAAGCCGGTAACGCCCAATCCCGCGACAAGCGGCGTGACGTCCACGCCAAGACGGCTCAGAATCATTATGCCGATGACTATCCAGCCGACCTTCGCAAGGGTTGAAACGATGAAGTCGATGAAGAGGGTATGCTGCTTGCCACCCTTTGAAAGAGCGCCTCGCACGACCTTCTCGAGGAGCGCGATGCCGTAGCGTCCTACAAGAAAGAGGACGATTGCCAGGCCGATGTTGATCGCGGTATCGACGCCCTTAGCGGCGAGCCACGCCGAGATGTGGTTCCATATATCTGTTGCCATTGCCATTTTGATTCCTCCTTTTGCGTTGTGTTTAGAAGAGATAGGGGTTGGTGCGCTTCTCGCGTCCGATGGTCGTTTCGGGGCCGTGTCCGGGAATTACTCGGATTCCATCCGGCAAGGCGACAAGCTTGGCGAGCGAGGCCATGAGAGTCGGCATGCTGCCGCCCGGCAGGTCGGTGCGGCCCACAGAGCCGGCGAAAAGAGTATCACCCGCGAACAGAATACCTTCATTCTCAAGCAGGTAGCACACTCCGCCGGGCGTATGGCCAGGAGTGCGGATGACCTTGAACGGTCCTTGCAATTCGTCAACGGAGACGAGATTCGCCGGTTTCGGCGGCACAGGATACTCCGGCGGATTGGTGTTGAAGGGATGGCCGAACATCGGTGCGTCAGCGAGATCCATGAAAACCGCAAGATCGGGCCATTTCGCCTGCAGCCCCGCAATTCCCGAAACATGGTCGAAGTGCGCGTGCGTTAGGAGAATCGCGCTGGGGACTGTCCCCGTTTTCTCCAGTGCGGCGATTATGGTCTCAGGCTCGCTGCCCGGATCGATCACGAACGTTTCGCCGGAATCCGACGCCACTATCGAGCAATTGACGGCATAGGAGCCGACTTCAATCGTGTTCACTTTCATATCTTCGCCCATTGAGGATACTCGGTTCTAATCTCCATGGCCTGCCCTGTCGAGGGATGGGAGAACGCGGCCGCGAGCGCGTGAAGGCAATGTCCTTCCATGCCGTCTTCCGGGAACGCGCCGTACAAAGTGTCGCCAACGATATGCATCCTCGCCATCGCCAACTGCGCGCGTATCTGGTGGGTTACACCGGTAAAGATCGTCACTTCCAGAAGGGTGCGCGTTTCGTTCCCGACCGTCGTGCGGCCGACAGGCGTAAACTTCGTAACGGCGCGCATCGGGCGCAACTTCTCCCTCATCGCCATCGTCAGACGGTTGCGGCGCGCGTCAATCATCCGGCAATATGGAAGAGTGGGGTCGTGCGCGAGGTCGTTTTCAAGCGTTCCACCCACGGCAACCTCCCCTTCTACTAGAGCGAGATACGTCTTCCTGACGGTCTGAGCGGCGAACTGGGCTCGCAACGCGGCGAACGATTCCGCGGTGCGCGCGACCAAGACGAGTCCAGAGGTGCCGGAATCGATCCTGTGCAAAGCGCCTGCCATCAGAGGGTGGTCACCGAGAGGTATGCATTCCGGGTATCGCGCAACGACTGCGTTCATCAGAGTTCCTGTCTCGCCGCGAGAAATGGGATGCACCGCCATGCCGCAAGGCTTGTCGAAGGCCAGTAGAGAATCGTCCGCGTACATTTCTTTCACAGCGATTGCGGGATTGGGCGCAACCGTATTATCCTTCGTTTCCGCGAGACGCAGCACAGATATCCGCTCACCGCCATGAAGCTTCATGCCCTTGGCGGCGCAATGTCCGTCGACGAGGACATCTCCAGCCGAAATACCCTCGCGCACCAGAGAGCGCGCGGTCGTCGGGAAAGCGGCGAGAAGGGCGGCATCCAGCCGGACGCCGCCCTCTTTCACGGTGATGTCCACACCGCTAATCATACTGGTTCATTATCGACGGTGCTATCGGTGCCATGCCCTCCCAGCCCTTGTTGGAACTCCATGGGAGCGCTGTATCCTCGGCCGTATCGGCCAGGCAGCCCGCCAGAAGCGCAACCGCTAGAGCCGCGAGCAGAACCTTAGTCGGCAAAGACGACATCGCCTTCCTTCAGCTTGTCCTGCTCCCAGTTAGCCAGGATGTCGCAAATGACGTAGTTCTTGCCGGGAACTTCCTGCCTGAGCCTGAGGCGACCGACGAACTCGCCAGCCTCGCCGACATATCCGGGACGGCGCACCGCGACTTCCATGACAGGCAGCGGAGCGTTCGCGTCCTTGCCCTTGAGTTCCTTCATCGCCTCTGGCGTGAACTCGACAATCGCGTACATGTTCTCGTTGTCGGCGCTCACTATACGGCCCTTGTCGCCTGTGGGAAGCGTGTTGACCGTATTGCCGCCGCCGCGCGTTCCGCCGGCCGCAACGAGCGCTTCCTTGAGCATGTTGTTGAGACGCTTGTTGTTCTCGAGCGCGGTCGCGAGGTCGTCCTTGGCCGCGTTGGCCTCTTCCTGCGCGGTCGTGACCTCGTCCTTGAGAGAGGTGATCTCGCTGTTGAGGTCGTCTATCTGCGACTTGACCTTCACAATCTGCTTCTCGAGCTCGGACTTCTCGCCTTCGAGGGTTTCGATCTTCTTGTTCTTCTGCTCGATGGTCACCTTGTCCTGGCGAGCCTCGGGCTTGAGCTTGTTAAGCTCGGCGACGAGAGGGTCGAACCTCTCCCTCAGGCTCTTGAGCTCGGCGCGCGTGTTGTTCAGTTTCTCCTGCTGAGTCTGGCACGAGGCGAGGAGCTTCGCGAGGAGCTCATCCTCGGTACCCTGCCCTTTCATGAGCGGCCTGTCGCCGTCCATCACGGGATTGCCCTCGGCGTCAAGCACGTAGACCGTGCGCAGCTGCTCGCGAATCGCCTGATTCTCCCACGAATAGGTCGCGAGGTTGTCCTGCTCGAGATACTGCTTGTAGTCCTCAAGCACGTTCTCGGTGTCGGGCGTATCGATGATCTTCGCCTCGACCGGAGACGAATCGACTTCGAGTTTCGCAACGACATCCTTGTTCGGCTCGGCGTTCTCGATCGTGCTCGCGATGCGGACGATGTAGTCCTCCTGCAACCTGTTGCGGTCGGTCAGCGTCTTGCGTTTCGCATTCAGCTGCGACTCGAAATACAGTCCTCCGACGGCCAACGCCAAGAAGACGTACACGAAAACATGTAGTATTTTGCTCATAGTAGGCTTGCCCCTATTTCGATTATGGGAAAATTATACAAAATTTTTCCGCAAAGGGCAACTGTTTTTTGATACAATATCCGACATGGCATTCATAGTGGAAAAGACAGACAACGCGACAAAGGCGCGTCTCGGGCGGCTGGAAACGGCTCACGGAGACGTTTTGACGCCTGTTTTCATGGATGTCGGCACGCTTGGCACGGTGAAGGCGCTCGAGCCGCGCGACCTCTTCGAGACCCGCGCGCAAGTCGTGCTCGGCAACACCTACCACCTCATGCTGCGGCCCGGCGCGGCAGTGATCGAGGCCGCAGGCGGGCTCCACTCCTTCATGAAATGGCCAGGTCCCATACTCACCGACTCGGGAGGATTCCAAGTCTTCTCGCTCGCGAGAAACCGCCGCCTCACTCCCGACGGATGCTTCTTCAACTCGCACATCGACGGTCACGAGTTCTTCCTTGGGCCGAAGGAGTCGATGGCTATGCAGCGCTCCATAGGTAGCGATATCGCGATGGTGTTCGACGAATGCCTTCCGTATCCGTGCGACAGGGAGCGTGCCGAGAAGTCGGTTTCCCTCACAATCGAATGGGCGCGGCGATCCAAGGAGGAGCCTCACGCGCCAGGACAGCAAGTCTTCGGCATCGTGCAGGGCGGAGTCTACGACGACCTTCGGCGATACTGCGCCGAGGAGCTCGTCAAGATCGGCTTCGACGGCTACGCGATCGGCGGAGTTTCCGTCGGCGAGCCGGAGGAGATGATGTACAAGGCGGTCGATGCTTCGGCGCCCTTCCTGCCCGAGGACAAGCCGCGCTACGTGATGGGTCTGGGAGTTATGCACCAGATGGCGGAATGTGTCGCGCGAGGTGTGGATATGTTCGACTGCGTGATCCCTACGCGCATCGCGCGCCACGGCACGGCCATCACCTGCAAGGGCAACGTGGCGATCAAGGCGGCGAAGTGGGCGTTCGACCAAAGCCCTGTGGAGGAAGGCTGCGAATGCTACTGCTGCCGGAACTTCACGCGCTCGTACGTGCGCCACCTTCTGGCCTCCGGCGAAATACTCGGACTCAGACTTCTCACGATCCACAACGTCCACGCTCTCAACCGGTTCATGGAGGAGATGCGCGCGGCGATAGCGGATGGAACGTTTTCCCAATGGAAAGAACAGACAAAAAAGGAAACAACACAAAATGAACGAGACGACAACGATTGAAGCGGCTCCGGCTGCGGTGGAGATACAGCCTGCGGAGCAGACCGGCGCGACTGGAGCCGAAAGGCCCCAGCAGCAAGGCGGCTTCGGCATGTTCGTGCCGATGCTCCTAATTCTGGCGATCTTCTACTTTATGATGATCCGCCCGCAACAGCGCAAGGAGAAGGAGCGCCGCAAGATGATCGAGGAACTCCGCGCAGGAGCGAAAATCGTATTCGGCAACGGGATTCTCGGCACCATCATCGAGGCGACAGAGAAGACCTTCAAGGTCGAGACCGCGCCCGGAGTTTCGATGGAGGTTCTGCGCTCGGCGGTGCAGGGCGTAGCCGACGAGAAGTAAGGGGGCTCCAGCGCAATGGCGTTCGTGAGGGGACGGCTCGGGATCGAATACAACACGACTCCCAGGAATGACGACGACGGTTTCCGCAAGGGACCGCTCGTCGCCGCCACCCTTCTCGTAGCCGCCATCATTGTGGCCGTAAACTTTGTCGCGCGCAAGGTGCGCGAGATGAAGGAGCCGGCGGAAGACGTTGCACCTGCCGTCACGGAATCGCCAAAACCTTCCGCTATGCCGGCGGAAACGGAAAAGCCAAAGTCTTCGCCGAAACCTCGCGTGACAGAGACAATTCAGAGAGTCTCGCACAACAGGCCGCCGAAACTCAAGCAACTTCTCGACCGGCTAGATGCCGCCGAGAAATCCGGCGACACGCTAGTCGCCATCGCGGCGATTGAAGACATCCGGGCATATCCAGGCGACGCGGCTGCAGACCTCGACGATCGGCTGGCGCGCAGGCTCGGGGAACTGAATATGATACGCCTCTGGGAAATGAAGGACGCGCGACTCGTCTCGGAGGTCACGGTCCGGCCCGGAGACAACGCGACCCGCATAGCCCGCGCGAACGGCACTACTCTCGCCGCAATCAAGAAATTGAACAAGGCTGAGAACATCGACCTCGTCAAGTCCGGCACCAAGATAAAGGTTATGAGGTTGCCGCGATTCATCCTCGTAGTCCACCTACGGCTCAAGACGGCCGACTTGCAATTGAACGGCAAGTTCTTCAAGCGCTATGACATACAAGAAGCGACGGCCGCTGCGGAGAGCGGCTCATTCGAGGTCAAATCCGTCGCGTCCGAATTCCTCGCCGGACACGGGCTCAAGTTCGACCCTGAAACATCGAAGGAGCTCGACACCCTGATGCCGCGCTCCTCGATACTCGTGATTTCCGAAATGTGACTATTTGCCCGTCTTGGGCATCGTGTAGCCGTTGAACTTGTTGCTGTTGTAGAGCTTCTGCCCTTCCGGAACGGCGAGCCCCATCGACTTGCGGATCGCAAGAAAATCCTCGACAGACTTCTTGCCGACCTGCTGAAGTTTCGCACCATGTCCATCGGCAAGAAGCAGCACCTGGCAGTAGGCATCGGCGTTCTCGGCGAACCACTCCGCCTCCTCGACGTCCCTTCCGCCGCAGACTATGCCATGATTTTCCATGAAAACGACATTCGATTTCTTCGCAGCCTCGGCCACGTTTGCAGCCACTTCGTCGGTGCCGGGCGTGCCATACGGCGCGAGCGGTATCTGGTTCAGGAATATGTCCGCCTCGGGATTGATTCCGTTCGGCGGCACGATTCCCGCAAAGAGAAACGCATTGCAATGCGGAGGATGGCAGTGCATGCAAGCGTTCATGCCTGTAGCCTTCATCATGGCGATGTGGACTCTGACCTCGCTCGTGCGCGGCCGGTATCCGCAAAGCTGTCCCGCCTCCATATCCACGAGGCAGATGTCCTCGGGTTTCATAAAACCCTTGCAGCAAAGGGTTGGCGTGCAGAGTATCAGGTCCTCGCCGACTCTAACGGAGATGTTGCCTCCGTTGCCGTCGGTATACCCCTTATTGTATATGCGGCGCCCCATGTCGCATATCTGCTCCTTGACCTTCTCGATCGGCTTCGACCTGAAGAATTTGTCGAGCTGGGCGCGCGTTTTCGGCTGGGGTCCGTTCTGCCAGTCGTACGCACAGTTGACGAGAGGCGGATTGATGTATAACTTGCTGTCCATTTCAGTCGTTCCTTTGTCTGAGTATTTCGTAGAGGGTCACCGCCGCGGCGACACCCGCGTTGAGCGATTCGAATCCACCCGGCATCGGCAGCTCCGCCACAAAGTCGCAGTTCTCCCTGACGAGGCGCGAAACGCCCCGTCCTTCGGCACCAATGACGAGCGCTGCCTTGCCCTTGAAATCTATCTTCGTATATGGTCTGGCGTCTTCGCCCCAATCAAGCGCGGTCAGCCAAAAACCAGCATCCTTCAGCTCCTTCAGAGCACGCGGCAGGTTCACGACGTGCGCGACCTTGATATGCTCAGCCCCGCCTGCGGACGCCCGAACGACCGCAGGCGTTATCGAACACGCGCGATCCTCGGGTATCACCACTCCCGCCACTCCGACGGCACAAGCCGTCCTCAGTATCGAGCCGACGTTCTGCGGATCTTCGAGATGGTCGAGGACGACGACGATTGCGTTTTCGTCCTCATATGAGTCTCTCAGTATATCCTCGAATCCGGCATACGGATAACCGGTGGTTTTCAAGGCAACGCCTTGGTGGTGGCCGAAGCGAGTAAGTTTGTCGAGCTGGTCGCGGTCCATCGTCCGCACCACGATTCTTCGCGAGCGCGCTTCGTCGCGGATGCGGGCGATCTGTGCGTCCTCGTTCTCCATCGGCGGAGGAAGCACAATCTCGCTCGCCGTCCTTCTTCCGGCGGCGAGAGCCTCCTCCACGGGATTGCGCCCGTAGATCCACTCGCCGCCGGTCACAAGTTCCCTCGGACCCTTGTGGTGCCGCATATTCCGGTAGTTTCCCATTACCGCTTGAGAAGCACTTCCTTCTCGTACTTCTGAACTTTCGCGAACCAGCTCTCGTCGCCGGAAAGCCCGTTGCGTCTGCAGAACTCCGCCCAGACTTCCTCGGCCGGATAGTTCTTGTATTCCTCCTGAAGCACCAGCTGGTCGGTGAACTTGCCTTCGTCCTGCAGCTTCTTGAGCTGGGCGTTCGGCGTAAGCATCGCCTTCAAAAGTTCCTTCTGCATGTTGCGCATGCCAAGAACCCACGCCGCGACGCGGCAGATGGAGGCGTCGAAGTAGTCAAGCGCTATGATGAAGTTCTCAGGACCCATCTTGACGATTTCCTGCGCGGCGGCGCGAAGATCGTCGTTCTGGCGTATGACATGGTCGGAGTCCCAGCGAACCGGCCGTGAGATGTGGAAGGCGACCTTGCCGAAGAACATCAGGAACGAGCTGATCTTGTCCGCAACGTTCTCGGTAAGATGGAAGTGCCCCATGTCGAGTAGGGCGAGTATCTTGCGGCTTTGCGCATAGCCCATCACGAACTCGTGGGAATTCACGGTGTAGCTTTCCACGCCGATGCCGAAAAGCTTGGACTCGAAGCACGGAAAGACGCGCTTCTTGTCGTACTTGGCCTTCGTGAATATCTTGTCTAGCGAGTCGGCCATGCGCTTGCGCGGTCCGAGACGGTCTGAAGGCTCGTCCTTGTAACCGTCGGGACACCAGAAGTTGATGGAGCAGGTGGACTTCAGTTCCTTCGCGAAGTAGTCCGCTATTTCCAGGCACTTGATGCCGTGCTTGATCCAGAACTCGCGTATCTTCGGGTCGGGCGAGGAAAGCGAAAGTCCGTCCTTCATGTTGGGGTGCGAAAAGAAGGTCGGGTTGAAATCCAGCCCGTAGCCATTCTTCTTCGCCCACGCGACCCACGGCTTGAACTGCTCGATGCCAATCTTGTCGCGATCGACGACTTTGTCCTTGTGGATGCCGTAGCAGGCGTGGAGGTTCACGCGGTGCTTGCCGGGGATTAGAGACATCGCGAAATCGATGTCCGCCATCAGCTGCTCCGGCGTGGTGGCCTTGCCGGGATAGTTGCCGGTCGTCTGGATTCCGTTCGAGGCGCCGCCAACGGATTCAAACCCCCCGACATCGTCCCCCTGCCAGCAATGCATGGAGATCGGTATCTTCTGGAGGTCCGCAATCGCCTTCTCGGTATCAATGCCGATCTTGGCGAACTTTTTCTGTGCTTCCTTGTAGCTCATTCTTTTCTGCCTTTCCGCCTTCGGTTGTTTTTTTGTTTGCCGTTCCTCTCAAATCATCTTTGCCGCCACGGCTATGCCTATTGATGCCGCCAGCACCGCAAGGCCCGCCGCGAGATAACCCTTCGTCTTCGCGCCGGTGCCCTTCCATTCGCCCAGCATTATGCCAATGAGAGACGAGAAGAGTACGCTAGAACCCATCACTATCGCGAAGCTTATGTACGCTATATCGCCCGCGAAGCTCTCGCCGACCTTCTGGCAAGCGAACTGGCAAGCCCATATCACACCGGCGAGTCCGCTCCAGAACACGATTCCCATCGTCGCCGGCTTCGCGAGCGTGGCGTAGTTGTTGAACGACTTGTTCTTCGCGTTCTGCTGCAGGCACCATAGAGTGTTCACAACGAATCCGCCAAACAGAACGACAACCAGCACCGGCATTCCCGCCCATAGCGGATTCGCGCCCGCGTCGACCGCTACCGCCGCGAGGGAGGTCTTCACTCCTTCGGCCGTCGTCCACTCCGCACCCTGCAGCCCGAAGTTCATCCCGGCCGACGCAATTCCCGCGACGAGAGCGACGAGCATGCCTTTTTTGAAATCGAATTCCGCCACCGACTTCTTTTTCGCCTCCTCCGGGAGTTCATCCTCCTTCGATTTGCCGGCAAGGCCGACAAGTGCTATGCCGAGAAGAGAGACTGCGACACTCGCGAGTGTTACAATTGCCGAAGTATCGGCTACGAGGCTCGCGGCCTGCCCCTTCACAATCGGAGGTATAAGAGTTCCCGTCGCCGAGCAAAGCCCGCAACCTATCGCAAGCCCCAGCCCAACGCCGAGATAGCGAATCATGAGCCCCCACGAAAGGCCGCCTATCCCCCACAATGCGCCAAATCCCGCGCACATGGCGAGAGTTCCGCCCGGCGCTTTCGAGAGGACTCCGCAAATGTCGGGCACCGTCGCAATCGCAAGCGCCCACGGAAACAGAATCAGCCCGAATATCGCGTAAACGAGCCAATAACTCTCGTAGTTCCAGCCCTTCACCTTGCGGAAAGGTAAAGCAAAGACCGCGCCGGCAAGACCGCCAAGCGCCCATATCATCGTCCCCAATATATTATTCATGGTGTGAATTATATCATATTCCTACGCAGAAAATCAAGGTGAAAAATCAGCAAATGATTCCACCGCATAGGATTGTGCCCGAGTTGTCGTAGAAGACGGCGGACTGTCCGGGCGCGATTCCCGCAATGCCGCCGGGAATTTCGCAATGGCCGCCAGAAAGAAATGCAGGGCCCTTAGGCGCGCCTGCGCTTCTTGGTTTCACGAAGCACTCCAGCCGCTCGCCGGATTTGTCCGGGTCGAGTCCGGAATACACCATGTCCGAGACATCGAAGGAATGCGAAACGGCATCCTCCTTGGAGCCGACAACCACTTCGTTGCGGCAGGGATTCACGTCTACGACATAAAAAGGAATGCCGCCGCCGACACCAAGCCCTTTGCGCTGACCGACGGTGTAATGCCAATAACCGTTGTGTTTGCCGAGGACTTTGCCGGAAAGCGTAACAATGTTCCCTTCACGATCCTCGACGCCAATGAGTTCGTTCTTGTCGCCCGAGTAGAAATCCTGCGAATCAGGCCTATCCGCGACATCAAGCCCCCTTTCGCGGGCTATTGCGCGAATCTCGCTCTTCGAGTAGCCGCCAAGTGGAAACATAGCCTTTGAAAGCTGTTCCTGCGAAAGGCGGTAGAGGAAATACGACTGGTCCTTAGACTCGTCAACAGCCCTCTGCACGGCAAATCTGCCATTCCTTTCGACGATGCGCGCGTAGTGGCCGGTGGCAAACTTGTCGAACTTGAGGCCTGAAGCCTCGGCGAGGCGCGGCAGGAGACCGAACTTGAGCAAGGCGTTGCACCGCACGCAGGGATTGGGTGTTTTGCCGGCAAGATACGTTTCGCGGAAATTGGAGATTATCTCCTTGTTGTATGCGTCGAAGCAGTCGAAGACGCGATATTCGATGCCGAGGCGTTCCGCAAGGGATTTTGCTGTTGCGATATCTTCCGCCTCGTGTTCGCCGAAACAGGAATCTCGTCCGCCGCCCTTGTAGACACCCTCGCGCCATAGACGCATCGTGACGCCGACAACCTCATGGCCGGCATCCTTGAGAAGAAGCGCCGCCACTGAGGAATCGACTCCGCCGCTCATTCCGATGGCTACGCGCATCACCGCCTCCAAGTGGTCTTGTAGAC
>JAGCPM010000133.1 GCA_017965685.1 Kiritimatiellia bacterium
TACGCTCTCCTTGCCGATCTTCCTCGTGGAGAAGCAGTAGCCGTCATACCACGGCTTGATGAGGCGCACATAGTCTGCCGGTTCTCCCTCGCTGTATCTTCCCGTGCCTTTGAAGTCCGTGTAGAGTTGCAAGACATCCGCCTCCGAAAAGCCCAGCATCGTGTTGAACCGGGCATCCTGGGAAATGTTCGTTGCGATATTGAAGCCACTTGTGAGGTCGTCCATCGTCACGGGCGAGACGCCCGTCATGTAGATGCGGTCGAATGCGGCCTTGAAGAGTTTGAACCAGGATCGGTAGAACCCCTGCCCATGGGTGATGTCGCGATACGGTTCGTTGCCCTCCGCGCGGAGCATCTGGTTCGTGAAGTTGTCGTATTCGTCCAGCAGCAGGTAGAGGGGAAATCCATTCGCCTTCGCCGTCTCGGCGATTTTGCTGAACTTCGCCTGCGTGGAGAGTCCCTTGACGGAATCCGCGAAGCCCTTGCCGTATCCGGATTCGTATTTCATGGCGAATACGTCCAGACAGACGCCAAGGTATTCTTCAAACCGCTGTTGCAATGTGGCGTTTGGCGAAGGGATGACGCAGGAGAAGTCCAACGCCAGCACCTGGTAGCGGCTCTTGTTCTCGGTTGGGTTCTTCGCAATGTCGAGGCCGCCGAAGAGTTTGTCGAAGTTGTCCTTCTCGGCGCAATCGTAGTAGCAGCGGAGCATGGAGGCCATGAGCGACTTGCCGAAGCGACGCGGGAGCACGAAAAAGAGGAAGCGCCCTGCCTGTTCCAGCGTTGGAATGAAGCCGGTCTTGTCGATGTAGTAGAGACGATCCCTGCGGAGAGTCTTGAAGTCCGCAACGCCGTATGGGATTTGGAGGTTGTCTTTCATGGTCGAGCACCCTGTCTATGACGGTTTCCATCATATCATATCGCCATGAGCGGCGCAAATGGGGCGGGTCAGCGCGGCCACCTGTTTACGGGTTAGAGAAAGGGAAGTTGTGGAGGCGCACCTGGATGGTGCCCGGTTCGGCACCAATGGTCCGGCAGACAACAGGGCACTTGGCCAGGAACAGGAAGGCGATTGGCTTGTCGGTGCGCTCGTTCATCGTCTCGAAGTTCGCCTGCCCCTTGGCGACAACGAGATCTGCGGCGGCGAAGGTCGCGCGGAACTCCGCGCCACAGGTGGCGTCCACCACACCGGGAATGCCGTCGTCGTTCGAGACCACCCCGCCCCCTGCCCAGCCATCCGGGTATCCGCTGGCGGCAAGTTCGGCGCGGGTCATGTCGTTGAAGGCGGGCCTGCCGCGCACGGCAAGGGTCACCTTGGCGCGGTAGGGTTCAAGAAGAAGCCGGTCGAAGACGGCCTCGCCGCAGTTGTCGAAAATCCAGAGAATCGAACGCGCCTCGTCCATGCGCTTCCGAAGCGCAGAGACATAGGGATTTTCATTTGCGTTTGTGGACAATGATTCCCTCTGCGCCTCTGTGTCTCTGTGTGAGATTATTTCCCCGCATATAGGCTTCTCGAAGGCCGTTGCCATTTGCCCCATGGCGGCGGCGATGTCGAGGTCTGCGTAGATGGAGAAGTCGAGTATGTTGCCGGCTATCGCGAGGCGAAGACGATGCTCGAAGTCTTTTGTTTCGACAGGATTTACAGGATTGGCAGGATTATTCTCACAAAGGGCCACAGAGCCACAGAGATTGATATTGACATTTGTGTCATTGGTGTTCAATTGGTTTTTTTGACATTCCCATTTCTCCAGCAGCCTCTTTGCCAGCTCCGTCGAATCCGCCTTCTCCTTTGCCCACGGGTCGGGAACTGCGCCGTTGCACGAAGAGAGCGCATTGTCGATGAGTCGCCGCGCATAGCATGGCGGCGGGAGTGTGAAGCCATCCGCTTCGGCGTCGGCGAGGATGCGCATCCCCTCGTCGGCGATGCGCCTTTCAAGGGCCTCGTCGCCGCGCGCGGAGCGCCGCGCCAGTTCTCGGGCGTTGCGTCCCAGGCAGGAGATACATTCTTTGCAGGCTCTCATGATTTATAAGCCCTCCGGTATGGCGCCGGCACGTGAAGCGACCTTGCCGGCGAGGCGGTTGCCTGCCACGGCCGCCTCTTCAATGGCTTCACCGCGCAGTATGGCCGCCAGGAAGGCGGCGGAGAAAGAGTCGCCGGCACCGACGGTGTCGATGACTGGTCCGTCGGGCAGTGCCGGGCTGGCAAAGGGCGCGCCGCCGCGCGTGAAGACTACGCATCCTTCCGGGCCGCGCGTCTCAATGACGGCGGAGAGGCGCGGGAAACGTGCGAAAAGGGAATCCGGGGCAAAGCCCAGCGCGCGCATCTCGTCGTCATTGACTTTCAGGATGTCGGTGCGCTTCAGTCCGCACACTACGAGGTCGCGGCTCCAGTAGTCCTGCCGCAGATTGACATCAAAGAAGACCAGCATCGAATCGGGGAGCGAGGCGATGAGCCGCGAGAGGGTCGCGGCGGAGACAGCCGAACGCTGCGCCAGCGTGCCAAAGCAAAAGGCGCGGGGATTGACATCCGCGCTGGTGGGGAATCCTATTTCATCCCACGCGACGGGCTTCACGATTTCGTAAGACGGTATTCCGTGGGCGCCAAGGGTGACGTTGACAGTGCCTGTGGGGAGTGTGGGATGCTCTTCGATGAAGTCCGTCGCCACGCCTAGGCGGCGTGCCTCTTCGAGCGCGCGCCGGCCAAGGTCGTCGCGCCCGACAGCCGAGACGATTGACGCGCCAAGCCCGCACTTGGCGGCATGCGCGGCGAGGTTGAATGGTGCGCCGCCAAGGTGCGGCACGCCGTCGATCACGTCCCAGAGGATTTCGCCGAACGCGAGGACGTCGGTCATCACCGGACTCCCTCGAAGACGATGCGCTCGAA
>JAGCPM010000134.1 GCA_017965685.1 Kiritimatiellia bacterium
CAGTGGGCAGTGAACCCAAAGACAGGACGCCGCATCATCATCGAGATGAATCCGCGCGTGAGCCGGTCGTCCGCGCTCGCGTCCAAGGCGACGGGCTTCCCGATTGCGAAGATCGCCGCGCTTCTCGCCGTCGGCTACACGCTCGACGAACTGCAGAACGACATCACGCAGGTTACTCCGACCTGCTTCGAGCCGACATTGGATTATGTGGTCGTAAAGATTCCGCGATTCGCCTTCGAGAAGTTCCCGGGAGTTGACAAAAGACTCGGCACGCAGATGAAGTCCGTCGGCGAAGTAATGGCTATCGGCCGCACTTTTAAGCAAGCCTATCTCAAAGCCGTACGGTCGCTTGAAGCTCCGCTCGCCGGACATGACGCGGCGGCATTCGACCCGTGGTTCAAGGCGCAGCTGGACGAAATCGAGGCGTTCCGCTCTTTTCTGGCGTCGGAAGCCCCGCATCTCACGCCAGGTGTTCTGCGCCAGGCCAAGGTATTCGGTTTCAGCGACAAGGAAATCGCCAAAGCCATATGTTCAAGCGAAGATGCGGTGCGCATGGCGAGAATCGAAACCGGCATCAAGCCCGAATTCGGCGAAGTCGATACCTGCGCCGGCGAGTTCGAGGCCAAGACGCCGTACTACTACAGCTATTACAGCTATTCAAATGTTGCCAATGTGAAAATGTTGCCAACAGTCAATACCAATTCCCAATCGGCAACTGGCAACATTGAAACTGGCAACATTGGCAACAACGGCAACATTCACTGCAAGATCATGGTCCTGGGCGGCGGGCCGAACCGCATCGGCCAGGGAATAGAGTTCGACTGGTGCTGCTGCCATGCGGCGTTCGCGCTGCGCAAGCTCGGCCACGAGGTCGTAATGGTCAACTCCAACCCGGAGACGGTTTCGACCGACTACGACACCTCCGACAAGCTCTACTTCGAGCCGCTCACGTTTGAAGACGTGATGGAAATATACGAGCGCGAGCAGTGCGACGGCGCAATCGTCCAGTTCGGCGGACAGACCCCGCTCAACCTCGCCGCGCGCCTTGCTGCGGCGGGCGTGAACATACTCGGAACCTCGCCGCGCGACATCGCGCTCGCCGAAGACCGCGACTTCTTCCGCGCTCTCGTCGCCGAAGTCGGCGTCAAGCAGCCGCCGAGCGGAATCGCCCACACTGTCGAAGACGCGCTCAAGATAGCGGACGGAATCGGCTACCCGGTGCTGGTGCGCCCGTCGTTCGTCCTTGGCGGGCGCGGCATGGCGATAGTCTATCACGAAGACCGCCTGCGCGAGTACGTAGAGGCGGCGGTGAAGATTTCGGAAGGCCGCCCCATCCTCATCGACAAGTTTCTGACACATGCCATCGAGCTGGACGTGGACTGCGTCTCCGACGGCGAGACGACCGTCATCGGCGCGATACTGGAGCACATCGAGGCGGCGGGCTGCCACTCCGGCGACGCCGCAGCCGTCACGCCGCCGATCTCGCTTTCGGCGGAGACGGTCGCCGAAGTGGAATCCATCGCGCGCAAGTTCGCTGAGCGCCTGCACGTTGTAGGTCTTATGAACATCCAGCTTGCCGTGAAGGATGGCGAGATATGGATGATCGAGGTCAACCCGCGCGCTTCGCGCACCGTGCCGTTCGTATCCAAAGCCGTCGGCTGGTCCCTCGCAGGCGTTGCCTCGCGCTGCATGGCGGGTGAGAAGTTGAATGTTGCCAATGTGAAAATGGTGCCAACAGCCAATGCCAATTCCCAATTCTACTGCGTCAAGGAGGCCGTGTTCCCGTTCGCGAAGTTCCCCGGCGCCGACATCACGCTCACGCCGGAGATGAAATCCACAGGCGAGGTGATGGCATTCGGTCATGACGCGGCAACGGCCTACTACAAGAGCCAGATTGCGGCGGGCAGTCCCTTGCCGCTCCCCGGGAAGGGCGGCATCGTCCTTTCTGTCCGCGACGAAGACAAGGCCGAAGTCGTTCGCCTCGCAAAGGAACTCGATTCGCTCGGCTACGAAATCTGGGCGACGCGCGGAACCTCCACCGCCCTGTGGAAGGAAGGCGTTGAATCGAACGCTCTCTACAGAATACCCCTTGGTTCGCCGAATGCCCTGGATCTAATCCGACTCGGAAAGGTCAAATGGATCGTCAACACTCGCGAGGATGGCGAAATGGCCGCCCACGACAGCCTCAAGATCCGCTCAGTCGCAGTCCTGGCCGGGATACCCGTCACAACCACTCTTTCCGGTTTCGCCGAAGCGGTCAGGGGAATGGCGGCAACTGCCGCCTCGTGCGGCAGGGAGCCTCTCACGCTGCAGGAGTGGCACGCCTCTTAAACGGCGCTTTCGCCAAGAATGTGCCCGAAGAAACGCCGGTAGCCTTCGCATAGCACCGACACTCCGTTGGCGTTCCTGTTGCGCTGGCAGTCGCCAATGCACAGTCTCAAATACTTGCATCCGAGGCACTTCTCCGGCAGACGCGTCTTCGCCTGCGAAAAAGACAGGCGCTTTGCGCTTGAGACCATCTCTTCCCATGAATGCGTCGCTACGTTGCCGAGAAGATGCTTTTCGTCGACATAAAAGTCGCAGGGATAGACGTTTCCGTCGTGCTCCACCACGAGATAGTGCGCGCAGTGCGTCGAGAAGGAGCACAAAGTCGGCCAGCCGTACGCCACGGAGTTCATGACGGACTCGAAAAGGCGTATCGCTATTCTTCCTGCATCGTGCGCGCTCCATTCGTAGTAAAGCTTCACCAGTGCTTCTCCCCATTCTTCCGCTGTTATGGCGAGAGGGGATGAAGTGCATTCTATGTACTGGTGGTGGCGCGTCGCGAAATTGTCGCGCAGAAAGGTATATGCCGCCACGATGTCGCGAACGTTCCTTTTCGAGACTACCGCAAGAAGGTTGTAGTCCGCGCCATGCTTTTCCAGCAGGCGGATTCCGTTGACTGTGCGGTCGTACGCGCCATCTCTGGCGGAGGAATGGCTGCGGTTGCCGTCTAGCGATGCTCCCACGAGATAACGGTGCGCGGCGAACCTTTCCGCGAAAGAATCATCGATGAGAGTCGCGTTCGTCTGCACGGATATCGAGTCCAGTTTCGCGGCCTCCAGAAGTTCGAACACGTACGGCGGCGCCAGAAGGGGTTCTCCGCCTTGCAGGGCAACGGAGCGGTGCGCGATGGGAAGCGCCGCATAGCTTTCCAGTGTGCGCTCCAGCAAGCCCCGCGATATCGTTCCGCCCTTGTGGCCAAGGTAGAAGCAATAGGAACAGCGCAGGTTGCACGTGCCGCCGACAGGCTTGATCAAGAGCGAGAAGTCATCCATAGATCACGATTGCGGCCGCTTCCTTGCGCGTAGGACGGCCTTCAGCAGTTTTCTGTAGTCAGGGTTCTTGACCCTGTCCTTCGCGCCTTGCTTCGGCAAGTGCGCGACAACCATTTCAAGCTCCGGCAGCACGGTAAGCCTCTGCCCCTCCAGTCCCCGCGCCGAATACGCGCCCCTGAATGCACCGTCCTCGTCATTCTCGTTTTCTATCCACCATAGATAGCCGTAGCCGCCGCCTTTCGGGAATTTGGAAATCATCTTCGTCGCCTCCTCCACCCAGGAAGACTGTAGTATCTGGAGTCCCTTCCACTTCCCTTTGCGCCGCATCATCTCGCCTATCCGCGCCATGTCGCGCGCCGAGAGGCAGAAGCGGCAGGAATAGTGCTCGGAAACCCCCATGTCGCCGAACCTCCCCTGGAGCGACTTGTCCCAGTCTTGAAGCCCCAGCGGTCGGACGACAAGTTCCTCGAACGCGCTGAATATGTCGGTCTCGGCCTTTTGTTCGAATATGTCGGCGGCTGTGTTGAAGTCCCAGATGTTGAAGACGAATTCGCTGCCCGGCATGCGCGAGGAGCGCTCGGGAAGGGCGGTTTTCGTGGGCGTCTGCGGCGTCCGCAGGAAGCATCCGGACCGCGATGACAGTAGGTCTCGTATTTTCGCGGTCCGCTCGCGCTGCTCGAGTCCGCCCTTGTCGGTGATGCCGAGCGATTCGAGCGTCTCTTCCAGGTCTATGCGCATTGTTGCTGTGTAGCGTCCGTAAAGGATGGAAAGAAGACCCGTCCAGCAAAGCGATATGTCGCAGGGTCTGTCTGTTTCGCCGTATTCGAATATCGTTTTGCCCTTGACCGTCACCACCATCGCGCCGGTGGCGATGTTGTATTTTTTCATCGCCTTGGGGATTGCGGCCAGAATCGCGCCGTCGTAGCCCATTTCTTCCGGATAGGCTTTTGCATTGCCGGTGTAGCGGTCGCTGCCTGACGAGATGTCGGAGTGCTCTTCCCAGAAATCGTCGCCGAGGAATCGTCTCGTCCCGGTCATCTTGATGATGAGTTCCATCTTCCGCTTCATATGTTCGCTCCGCGCCGTGCGGCGGAGGAATTCCGGACCTTCCACCATCATGCACCTGAACACCTCGGCGCGGTCCTCGCCAGGCGTCGTCTGGGCGTAGGCGTTTATGAACGCGGCCTGGACGGTCTCGTTCGTCTTGTTCGCGGCAATCCTCGCGGCGTCTTTGCGGGAGCGCGCCTCGTCGCGCTTCTGCTCTGCGGTCTTCTCCTTGCCCATGGCGATGCGCCGCTGGTGGCGCTCGGCTGCGCGCTTCGACTGCTTGTCGTTGCCGGCGAACGAATCCCAGGCGCTCCCTTCGTAGATGAATTCATCCGGGTTCGCGTCCTCCCAGGCTTTCCTGTCGGAGGCGGAAATGCAACCTTCGAATTTGTGGAACATCTCGTGGTACAGCGTGCCTCTGTCGAACCCGGCGGCCAGGTTGATCCCTTCTCCGGACGCGGTTCCGCCGGCATGGTTCCCGCTCGCGTCCACGATCTCGTCCGAGAACCACACCGAATTGACGCGGCAGGCCTTCACAAAGTCTGGCGGAAGCTCCTCGAGTATTCCCATGAAACGGTCGTATTCGTTCATGACCTTCACGAGCCGGTCGCCCTTGAGACGCTCCATCTTGCCGCGGTTCAGTATTATGCCGTATTTCTTGGAGCGGCGCTCGATCCTCTTCAGCTCGCGGATGGCCTTCGTTCGCTCTTCTGGAGTGAGTTGGGCGAGCGGCGGATCGCCAGACGTTTCGCCGTAGCCGGAAGAGTACGTCGATGTGTCGGTGCCCTGCGCAACTGCGGAGAAGGCGAGGCTTGCGCTTGTCAGCACGAATAAGAATGTGTCCCTGAACGGTCTCATCTTCCGCACAGTATATCAAACGTCCGTCCGCCCTGTCAAACGCTCCGGGCCTGGATGTTTGACACTGGCGGAGAAAATATGATATACTTCTTTTTCAATTGAAGGAGAAGAAATGGGCGAACCGACAGAAGAGCAAAGAAGGCATAGCGCCGCGCATCTGACTGCGCGGGCGATACTTGGCATTTTCGAAGACGTGCAGATCGATATAGGCCCCAAGACAGACGAGGGTTTCTACTACGATGTCGATCTTCCGCACAGAATCACGCCCGAGGATTTCCCGAAGATCGAGGCCGAGGTGGCGCGTCTTATCGCGCTCGACGAGCCGTTCGTCAGGAAAGTCGTCTCGCGCGAAGAGTGCGCGAAGATGCTTGAGGGCCAGAAGTACAAGCTTGAGCGTCTGGCGGACATACCGGAGGGCGAGGACATATCGACCTACACAGTCGGCGATTACGTTGAAATGTGCCGCGGTCCGCATGTCGAGCACTCGAAGCAGATAGGCGTCGTCAAACTCACCCGCGTCGCGGGCAGCTACTACAGGGGCGACGAGAAGAACAAGATGCTCCAGCGGGTCTATGGCATAATCGCCAAGGATCAGGCGGAAATGGACGCCATTCTCGCGCGCATTGAAGAAGCGAAAAGGCGCGACCACCGCCGCCTCGGCGTGGAACTCGATCTTTTCCATCTCGATCCAGAGGATCCGGGCCAGGTGTTCTGGCATCCGAAAGGCTGGTCGATATACGTGACCCTCCAGGACTACATGCGCGAGAAGCTCGTGAAAGACGGCTATCAGGAGGTGAACACCCCCGCGTTGATGCCGCGTTCGCTCTGGGAGAGAAGCGGCCACTGGGACCACTACAAGGCGAATATGTTCATCACCGAGTCCGAGAAGCGCATCTTCGCGGTGAAGCCCATGAACTGCCCGGGCGCTCTGGAGATATTCAATTCGCGACTCAGGTCTTACAAGGATCTTCCCCTCAGGCTGGCCGAGTTCGGGCAGTGCGCGCGCACCGAGCCGAGCGGACCTCTTCATGGCATAATGCGCGTAAGGGGGTTCGTGCAGGATGACGCGCACATCATCTGCACCGAGGAGCAGATCGAGGAGGAGGTCGCGAAATTCTGCCGGCTCCTGAAGGACGTCTACAAGGA
>JAGCPM010000135.1 GCA_017965685.1 Kiritimatiellia bacterium
CGACGAATATGTGCGCCAGGAAGCCGTCGCCCATGCGGTAGTTGAATTCTGTCACGGAGTGCTTGCCCAAAGTCGCTATGAACTTGAGGAACGAACCCGGCTTTTCCGGTATCGCGCAGTCGAAGACAGCCTCGCGCCCTTCGCCCGATTCGGTCAGTTCCGAAACGAACCTGAGCCTGTCGAAATTCATGTTCGCGCCGGATATCACGCAGGCGTACGTTTCGCCTTTCTTCGCCGTCTTCTTCGCCGCCGCGAGCGCGAGCGCGCCGGCAGGCTCGCATATAGCACGCGTCGCCTCGAAGATGTCCTTTATCGCCGCACACGTCTCGGCGGTCGAGACGCGTACTATCCCGTCGAGATATTTCTGGCAGAGGCGGAACGTCTCCTTGCCCGGCTCCTTGACGCAGACTCCGTCCGCAAAAAGGCCTGGATTGTCGAGCGCAACCGGTTGGCCGGCCTTCAGGGAGAGCGCCATGCAGTCGCTGTCCTCAGGCTCCACGCCATAGACCTTCACCGAAGGCCTGACCGACTTCACATACGCGGCGACTCCCGAAGCGAGCCCGCCGCCGCCGATCGGCACGAAAACGGCCGTGAGGTCGCGCGGCGCCTCGTCGAGGATTTCGCGGCCGACGGTTCCCTGCCCGGCGATCACGTCAGGATCGTCGAAGGGCGCAATGTACGTGTAGCCGTGCTTTTCGATCTGGCGGTGCAGCTCCTCGTAGGTATCCGAGTAGCTGTCGCCGTAAAGGACGATGGAAGCTCCATACGCCTTCACCGCCGAGGTCTTTATCTCCGGCGTAGTGACCGGCATTACGATAGTGGCCTTGACCCCCAGCTTCTTCGCGGAAAGCGCGACTCCCTGAGCATGGTTGCCCGCAGAGGCGCATATCACGCCCTTGTCCAGCTCGGCGCGCGAAAGCTGGGACATCTTGTTGTATGCGCCGCGGATCTTGTAGCTGTGCACACTCTGCATGTCCTCCCGCTTTAGCAGAAACATGCATCCGTACTTGGCCGACAGCACCGCCGCCTCGTCGAGAGGCGTCCTTACGGCAACATCGTATATCGTGGCGTTCAGTATTTTCGAGAGATAATCCGTCTTCTTTGTCATCTTATATCTCTTCCGCCGCCGCCTCGGCCGCAACGTCGCTGAAGTCGATGTCGGGGAAGAACTCCTTGGCCTTTTTCAAATACGATGGATACGCCTTCACGGTCTCTTTGGCGAGCAGCTCGCCGAAGCCGATCGCGGTCGGATCGTCATTGCAGATGAGGCGCATCGTGAGCGCCGCGCCGAGGAGCGCGTCGCCGTGCTCGCTGAGCTTCAGCTTCGGGTTCCCGTTCTCGCGGCCTTTCCTGACAAACTTGTTGAGGAGTTCGTTCAGGTTGTCGTGGTAGTCGCGGTAGAATATTATCCACGATATCTTCGTCGACTTCGTCTGGCCCTTGCGCACTATGGTCACGTCCTTCGCGTCGACGGCCGTGCAGACAGCCCCTTTGAGCTTCTTCTTGGAGAACTGGAAGTCCTTCAGGTTGCGGACGAATATCATGTGGACGGTTTCCATCGCCTCGACCTTTCTGATCTCGGTCTTGAGCTGAATCTCGCCCTCTGGAGTCGAAAACTCGTCGCCCAATGTCTTCAGCTGGCGCTTGGCGCTGTTCCAGTCGAGCTGCGCGAACACCTTGCTTCCGGCGAGCGAATCGAACTTGTCCTTTGCTGCCTGGACTTCGGCGGCGGCTTTCTCCTCGCGCTCCTTCTGGGCGGCCTCCTTGCGCTCCTTCTCGGCGGCCGCTTCGGCGGCGGCCGCATCGGCACGGGCCTTCTGCGCGGCCTCTTCACGCATGCGGCGGACGGTCTGCTCGATCGTCTTCTTGCCGCGGCTGGAAATGAAGCCTTTCGCATTCTGCGCGTTCTCGACGTCCTTTGAAGCCCTAACGCCCTCGTAGCGGTCCCTGACCTCGTTGGAGATCGACTCGAGCTTGCGCATCGTCTCCTCGTCGGAGCCTGCGATCTTCCCGGCCTCTTCGATGTAGTCGAGAATCTGGTTGGCGGCGGCGCGGACGCGTATCGCGCCGGCCTGGCAGCTGTACGCTTTCTCCCAGAGTCCGGCCATGTCGCGCACTGCGGTGGGAATCTCTTCGGGAGCTTGCTCGGCGCCCTGCTCGCCGCCTTGCGCACTCTCGGCGCCTTCCGCCGCAGGTGCGGCCGGAGCGGGCGTTTCAGCGGCTGGAGCTTGAGCGGCCGGAGCTGGCGTTTCTGTGGCCGGAGCCGGTTCGGCTGGCGGCGGCGCGGCTACGGCAACGGCCTTGTTCGTGGATGCAATGGCGTCGATGAGTTCCTTAGTCGGTCCGGGTTTGAGCATGTCGAGCACGTTCTGCGAATACCTCGGCGCGAGAATCTTTTTCAATTCAGCCGTGTACTTTTCGCAGTCCTTGACGGCTTCTGCTGAAAAAACCTCGAACTCGTCAGCGAACTTGACGACCGCATCGCGCGTCTTGGACATGGAGTCGCGCGCGGTCCTTATGCCTTTCATAATCGCGGCCTGCTCCTCCGCCGCGCGAGCCTTTGCGTCAGCAACCTGATACCAGACAAGCCCACCGACCAAAGCGCCGACAACGGCAATCACGCCCACTATCATGCCGACGACCTTGAGGGCCATTCCGCCCTCTTCCTCCTCGTCGTCCTCTGGCTTCCTTTCCGGGAATTCCGGTGTAGCGGCATTCTCTGGCGGCGGCGTATCGCCTTCCTCCGGATTCCCGCCGACTTCTTCCGCCGCCGGTTTTGCGGGAACCGCACCGGGCTTCTTGACAGTGAACTTCTTGCTCTTGAGCACGATCTTCTTGCCGCCCGTCTTCGTTCCGCCGGCTGTGGTCTTCGCTCCGGACGCGCTCTTCGCGGCGGCCGACGCTCCCGACTTCACGGCTTCGTCAAGCGACTGCGTGGAATCAAGACCCGTAGCCATCACCTTCTTGTAGTCTTCAAGCAATGCCTCGAATGTCGGATAGCGGTTCGCCGGATCGACCTCGAGCATCTTCATTACGAGAAAATCGACCTGCTTGGAGATTCCTGGCCTGATCTCGCTGGGCTTCTTCGGCATTCCCTGAAAGCGCGCCTTGACGACCGATATCGCGTCGTCACCTTCAAACGGACTCTGTCCAGTGAGAGCATGGTAGATGGTTCCGCCGAGAGAGTACATGTCGGCGCGGTAGTCAACCGGCTGCTTGCGGACCTTCTCCGGCGCGATATAGTATGGCGTGCCCCATATCTCGTCCGTCTCCTTCTGCATCGCGGCGAGGCCGAAATCGACGAGCTTGGCGTTTCCGTTCGCGTCGAGCAGGATATTCTCCGGCTTGACGTCGCCGTGCACAAGACCCTGATCCGCGGCGCAGCGGAGGGCCTGCGCGACCTGCTCGCATATCTTCATCACGCGCGGAATGTCGATGTTCTTGCCGTGCGTCTTCATTAGCCCGTCGAGAGAGCCGCCCGCCACAAGCTCCATCGCGATGTAAGGCATCCCTTCGGAGAAGCCGTAGCTATACACCTGCGCGATGTTCGGATGGATGAGACGCGCCACGGCCTGCGCTTCGCGCTTGAACTTGCCGACAAACTCGGGATCGCTGCCGTATTCCTTGAGCATCACCTTCACGGCGACCGGGCGCTCGAGCATCTTGTCACGGCCCATGTAGACGCCGCCCATTCCGCCTCGCCCCAGTTCGCGCTCGATCAGGAAGTTGCCGTTGTCGCCGAAGGTGCCCGGCACCTGTATCAACTGTTCTACGCACATCTTACTATCCGCCATCCTTTGAATGGCCAGAAAACGACGCTAGCCGTGCCGCGCAACCTGTCGCCCGGAACCGGACCCCAGTAGCGGCTGTCGAAGCTGTTGCCGAAATTGTCGCCGCAGGCGAAATACTCGTCTTCGCCCATCGTCACCACGGTCGGCAGATACGGCCTGTCCGCGACGGGATGCTCCAGCACGTACGTCTCGCCGGGCTTGGCCTTCATGCGCTTTATGTAGTGCGTTCCCTGCATCAGCCCCTTTATGCCTGTCGTGGAGAATATCATGACCTCTCCGTCGCGCGGCTGGCGGAAGTTCCATTTCCACCTGTTGACGAATATGAAGTCGCCCGTCGATATCACGCCCTTCCAGAGAGTGTCGCCGGCGTTGACATAGCGTCCTACAAGGGTTTGCGCAGCGTCTGTCGGCAGTTTGAACACTGTCCTGTCGCGGCCTACCGAAACGTTCGCGAAGCCGTCATTGCGCGGTGCGACCCTGACCATGCCCGATACGGGTGCCCTGCAATCGACGACTTTGTCTCCCGACCAGGCCCACTTCAGCCACGACAGGGGCCAAGAATCCCACACACCC
>JAGCPM010000136.1 GCA_017965685.1 Kiritimatiellia bacterium
CAGGACTGGTGGCGCTACGAGCAGACTGCGTACTATGTCGACGGACTCCTCCGGCTCGGCTACGCTCTTGGCGACGAGACGCTCATCAAGAAGGGAGAGGAGAACGTCAACTACACGATTGCCCATGCCTCGCCGGACGGGCATTTGGGTCATCCCAGCCTTTGGGACGCGACGCGATATAAACTGAAGAACGGATACGACATGTGGCCGTTCGCAGTGTTCTTCCGCGCCATGAAGGCGAAGTACGATGCCGCGCCCGACGGACGAATCCCCGCCGCGCTGCAACGCAACTTTCTGCTTTACGGAAAGAAGAAGCTTGCCGCCGCCCGCAACATCGTGAATGTCGAGGGAATGCTCTGGACGTACGCGCTGACAGGCGACAGGCGGCTTCTCGACCTCGCGGAGGATGCGTGGAATTTCCGCAAGCCGGTGCCACCGAAGAAGCGCGACGAACTTTCGCCTGAAAACTGCATGAGCGACGAGCCTATCCACACTCACGGCGTGACGTGGTGCGAAGAGTTGAAGGTGCCGATTATGCTCTACGCCTACACAGGCAAGAAAGAATACCTCGACCAGGCCGTGAACGTGGAGAAAAAGTTCGTGCGCGACCACATGCTCCCCGACGGCTGCCCCAGTTCCACCGAATGGGTGCGCGGCAACAGCGTCCATTGGGGGCACGAGACGTGCGACATTGCCGACTACACGTGGTCGCTCGGCTACTTTCTTGAAGCGACGGGCAATGCCGCCTATGCGGACAAGATAGAGCGCTGCGTGTTCAACGCGGGTTTCGGTTGCGTTGATGAAACATATCGCTCGCTCCAGTATTTCTCGAATCCAAACCAGTTCATCTGCACATCCAATTCAGACCACAACCTGCAGAACTACGGCACTACTTGGATGCAGTACCGCCCGACGCACGAGACGGAGTGCTGCGCCGGGAACGTCCACCGCATCCTGCCGAACTACATCTCGCGCATGTGGCTCAAGGACAAGAACGGCGATCCGGTCGCCGCGCTGTATGGCCCGTCGGAAGTGGACTTCGGCTGGGCAAAGATAAAAGAAGAGACTCTTTATCCGTTCGACGGCGAGATAATGTTCCGTTTCATTGTCAAGGAGCCAGGCGAACACTCGTTCACCTATCGCATTCCCGGATGGTGCAAGCGTCCCGACGCGGGCACGTTCGCCACGGTTCGCCGCGAGTTCAAAGACGGAGATGCCATTGTGCTCGACTTCTCTATGGAGACGGTGTTCGAGACAATTCCGCCGCGGTTCATTGTGGACTACGAGGATCTTGAGCATGGTCTGAAGAGATCGGCGGCACGCTTCGCGAACGCCAATCAGGGTACGGTTGTCGTTCGCGGCCCGCTAGTCTTCGCCTATCCGATTCCAGCCGAACGCGTCGAGGATGCGGAAGACCACGCCAACATGAACGGCAAGAAGAGCGGCAATGCCGATTTCATGTGCTGGAACCTGCGCCCCGCCGCACCGTTCAACTACGCGCTCGCTGGGCACAAGGCCAAGCTGATCATGGGAACAGTGAACAAGGAACAGGAAACAGGGAAGTGCGACGGATTCTACATGAACCCTGCGCCGGTGAAGCTACGCGTCCCTGTGAAGCGCATTAAATGGTTGCTGGACGAAGATCGCTTTACGCCAGACATACCTGAGAAGCCGGAGGCTCTGGACGGGCCAGAGGAGACAATCGAACTCGTCCCGTACGGCGCAACCACGCTCCGCCTCTCCGTATTCCCCGACTTTGCAAACACGAAAGGAGAATAAAAACATGAAAGCGAAACAAGCAGGTATTGCCAGTTGCATATTGGGTATTTGCATATTTGCACATTGCGCCGAAGGCGCTTCGTTCGATGCGACTGTATGGCGTGGCGAGACGGCGTATGTCAATATCCCGGAGGCATTTCAGAGCGAGGCGGAAAGTATTGCCGGACTGGATTCCGGCAAAGATGTTTCGCTTACTCTTCTCCGTTTCGACGAGGTGAAGTACGACCTTGTCGAGAGGTACAAGGACGCCGAAGGCAAAATGAAGGCGCGCATCACCGGAAAGGGGACTGTCCCCGATGTCTGCCGCGAGTGGAAGATAGGCGATGCGGCAAAGCCGACGATGGTAAAGATAACCGCCGCTCCGGGGGCATCGCCCGGCAAGTACGCCTTCGGACCGCTGTCGCTGACGGTGATCGATCGTGTTCTTCCGCCGACGAAAGAGTGGAAATACTTTCTCGACCTCTGGCAGCATCCGTGGGCCGTCTCGCGCTACTTCAAGGTTGAGCCGTTTTCGCCGGAGCACTACGCGAAGATGGAGCCTGTCTGGCGCGCGCTCGCAGAGTGCGGCTGCAAGGCGCTCACGGTCACTCTTCTCGATCTCCCCTGGAACAACCAATGCTACGATGGCTACCACTCCATGATCGGCCGCGTCAAGACGGCCGACGGCAAATGGAAGTTCGACTACAAAATCTTCGACGAATATGTCGAGTTCGGCAGGAAGTGCGGACTCGGGCCTGATATCGCCTGCTACACGATGTGTCCGTGGGGGTACATGGCGACATGGAAGGAAGAGTCGACAGGAACCGGAGAACAGGGATTTGTGGAGCGCCGCGAGAAGCTGTTGCCAGGGACGCCGGAGTTCGAGGACTACTGGGGTGACTTTCTCGTCGATTTCGAGAAGCATGTGGAAGGGAAAGGCTGGCTTGGCGACACATACATCGCGATGGACGAGCGTGCGCCCGAGGATGTGCGCAAGATCATCGATCTCATCCAGAAGAAGGCTCCCGGACTGAAAGTCGCCATGGCCGGCAACAAGAGCCCCGCCGAGTTCGCCGGCATGAAAATAGACAACTACTGTCAGGGTCTCATCCATCTAAGGAAGCATCCGAAAATGCTTGACGAACTCGAGCCGCGCCGGCAGAAAGGCTGCAAGACGACGTTCTACGTCTGTGCAACCGCAATGCATCCCAACACGTTCATGGACAGTCCCCTTGACGAAGGCTTCTGGCTAGGCGCGTATCCCGTGATGATCGGCTTCGATGGGTTCCTTCGCTGGGCGGCAAACTCGTGGCCTGAAGACCCTTACAAGGATGGTTCCTTCAAGACCGTCAAAAGGGGAAATCTGCACTGGCGTCCAGGCGACACGTTCCTGGTCTATCCCGGCGGCGAGCTTTCGTCGCACATCATCGCGCTCCGTTCCGGCATAATCGCCGCCGAGAAGATGCGGATGTTGATGGAACAGGCTACAGGTAACAGGGAACAGGTTGAGGAGGAGATCAAGCGTATCGCCGCGCCATACGGATACGCGGGTGCCATCTACGGCAAAATCGACTTCAAAGCCTTCCGCCTCGATGTAGAAGCTCTGGTGAATGCTCCTCGCCAGCCATGACGGCTGGGGCGGTTCAGATCTTGAGAAGATGCTTTCTGATGGCGATAGCCACGGCTTCGGTGCGGCTTTGGGCGCCGAGTTTGCGGCGGATTACGTCGAGGTGCTGGTTCACGGCGTAGGCCGAAATGCCCAGCCGGGAGGCGATTTGTTCGCTTGAAAGTCCCTTGCTTGTCGCCTCGAGTATCTTTTGCTGGCGCTCTGTGAGTTCTGGCGGATGCGGATCGGTTTTGATCATAGACTCGATTTCGGGCGAGAAGGCCGTGCCTTCCGAAGCCACCGTGCGGATTGCCTCTATGAGCCTGTCGTCATCCGCGTCCTTGACGAACGCTCCTGAAGCGCCCGCGTCCATCGCCCGCACCACGTCGACGGAGGTTGAGTAGGTCGTAAGTATCAGGACGTGCGTTTCGGGAAGCTTTTCGCGTATCCGCCGCGTAGCCTCCACTCCGTCCATGACCGGCATTGAAAGATCCATCACCACCACGTCCGGTTTCAGTTTGATCGCGGCCTTTACCGCCTCTTCGCCGTTCTTTGCGTCTCCCACCACCGAAAGGCCAGGGGCGAATCCGAGCAGCGTCGCCAGTCCGCGCCTCAAGAGCGCATGGTCGTCGGCAATGAGAATCGTGATTGGTTGCTTCATTTCTTTGCCTCGATCTTTAGTGTCGCCTTTGTCCCCTTGCCGGGCGCTGACTTGATTTCGAACGTTCCTCCTATGCGTTCAACTCTCTCTGTGATGCCGTCCAGCCCGAAGTGCCCCTCGCCATGTCCCGGGCGCGATGCCGTTCCCGCGACCGGTGCGATGGTCCTCTTGATCGCTTCGGCGAAGCTTGGCTCGTCGAGGACGTCGCTTCGCAAATCCCACAGGCACCGCCTCATGTCCGTGCGGCACGAACTGATCATTTTCGAGGCGGTTTCAAGGCATGCCGTGGTGGCGGGGTCCTTGTCGGCGAGCGTGTTCTTCGCGGCTGAGACCTGGTAGCCGATCACTGTCAGGTTCTGCGAAAGCGAGTCGTGCAGGTCTGCGGCCAGGCGCGTACGTTCGGCGATGCGCAGCTCCGACTCCAGTTTGCGCGCCTGTGCCTTGACGACCTCGCGGCTTTTGCGCTCCACAAGTATGCGCAGCGCCGCGTTCCAGAAGAGGATGAGGACGATGAATCCGCCCATTGCGCTTGCGGTGGCGATGAACTTTGCGGGCGTCCACCACGGCGGCCGCTTCAGGACCTTGATATCCTGCGGCGAGCGCGCCACAAGGAACAGGCTCTTGTTTTTCGGAAACGGCTGTGACGGTCGCCAGAAGTCTGAATCGAGAATGCACGCGCCGGTCGCCGAAACAAGGCTGCCGATTTCCGTTTTGGCCGCCTCGGGCGCATTGGAGCAGTCGATCTGTATCGTGAAATTGTCATCTTCCAGAAGAAGCCGTTTTTCGCCCATTTCGTCCGTCACGAGTTCCCGCAGGAACCCTTTTATAGTGAGAATCCGCCCGAAGAGTTCTAGATTCAGTATGAACTTGCCGCTCGTGATGCTCCTAAAAAGAAAACTGTGCGTAACGTTGGACGATACCTCCGCCCTTGCTGGCGGCGACTTTGACGTCTGCAATGGATGGAATCATAATCTGCCTCTTCGTGACGGCGCGGTTCAGGGGGTCGGGCGTCTTTTCGAACCCGGATATGGTTACCTGCCGCCCAATCGCGCTTTGGAGTTCCTTGAGTACGCTTGCCGTGTCGTTCGTCCTGATGAATGCGTAGTTGAACGAGCCGTCTTTTTCCAGCACCAGGCAGATGAATACCGCGTCTACGTTATCCTGATACGCGCCGGCGAGCCGCCCTTCGGCCGTCACTAACGGCATCGCGTCATTTGCGAACGCCGCAAACGCTGAATGCATGGCTATGATGGCGAAAACGAGTCTTTTCATTAGGATGTTGCATAACATGGCCGCGTTGTGGTATACTATGCGCCGACATAAGGACTAAAAGTATGAACAAGCTTGCTTTATTGACCGCCTCGCTGTTTCTTTGTGCCGCAGCCGTTGCCGCGAACGCGCCGGCTCCCGTGCGCCTTGCGTACAACTACTGCACACTCAGCTACACCTTCGCCTATTGCGGCGATAAGGAGTGGGAAGGGGAAATCGACCGCCTCGCCAAGGCCGGCTACAATGTCGCGACCGTCATGGACGGCACGTTCAAGGTCTGGCAGTTGACTCTGCGCGATCTCGGATGCGACGAAAAGGACATCCTCGCTTTCATCCCCGACGAGTGCGCCCGCGTCTGGTGGCTGATGGGCAACCTCGAGGGCGAGGGCGGCCCGCTCGACCAGGCTACGATCGACGAAGACGCGCGGCGCGGCCGGTTCATATGCGACAAGATGCGCGAGCGCGGCATAGAGCCTCTTCTCGAGGGCTTTTTCGGAATGGTGCCGACCTGGCTCGCCGACCGCGATACGACGCTCAAAGCCGTCCCTCAGGGCAAGTGGGGCGGCGGAAGGGCGTACGACCGTCCGGCGATTCTCGACCCGACGAGCGATGCGTTCGCGCGCCTCGCCGCCATCTGGTACAAGAACCTTGAAAAGGTTTACGGCTTCAAGCCGAAGTATCTGGCGGGCGACCTCTTCCACGAAGGCGGCAAGACAGGCGACCTGGACGTCACCGCATCTGTCCGCGCAGTGCAGTCAGCCCAGCAGAAGGCTTTCCCTGGCGTGACATGGGTCGTGCAAGCATGGCAGAAGAACCCCACAAAGGAAGTCCGCGCCGGACTTGATCCGCGCTTCACGCTTATCGAGCGACTTGTAGATGACATGGGCGGCGGCTCGGAAGGGTGCTGGATAGAAGGCTTCGGCGAGCTTCCTTGGATATGGTGCGAGGTATTGAACTTCGGCGGCAATCACGGGCTCTACGGCAACTTGAAGACTTATGCACGCATGGGTCGCGCCGCAAAGGGCCCTGCTGGTGCGACGTTCCGCGGCTACGGCTCGCTTTCGGAGGGCTTCTTGACGAACCCGGTAGCGAGCGACCTGTTCGAGGAAATGATGATGCGCCCGCTCGGAACCGAGCTGACGGATGACGAACTCGCCGCGTGGCTCGACAGCTGGGTGGACAAACGCTACGGCCTCTCCAACTCCAACTCGAAACTCCAACTTCACCAGGCCTGGAAGATTCTCGCCGAGACCGCATACGCCTGCCCGGCCTGGCAGGAGGGCGCGGTTGACAATGTTATTTGCGCCATCCCAAGCTGGAATGCCGTTCGCGCAAGGACTTGGGCGCCGAAGACCGGCCTCTACTACGATCCCGCGAAGCTCGAGCAGGCACTCGCGCTCATGGAGGAGGTCGCGGCGAAGGAAAACTTTACGGATGCCTTCAAGTACGATCTGTACGACCTCCGCCGCCAGGTCGCCGCCAACAGACTTCGCGCCCTGATGCCGCGCCTGAAGGACGAAAAATCCGCTCGCGAGGAGTTCATCAAGATCGCCGAATCTATGTGCGATCCAAAGGCATATGTGCCCGAAGAGTTCCGCCTCTCTTACTGGGAAGATCTCGCCCGCCGCCGCGCAGGCGAGCGCGGAGTAAAGGCTTGGCGCCGCATGATAACGACATGGGTGAACGCCTCGGTCGGACATACCCCGCTTGAGGACTACGCCAACCGCGAATATCCCGAACTTATCCGCGACCACTACCTGCCGCGCTGGAAGAAGTTCTTCGCCGGGAAGGACATCTATCATGAAGGCTGGATCGACTTCAACAAGAATGGCCTGAAGGATGTCTACGAAGATCCCTCGCAGCCGGTCGAAAAGCGCGTCGCCGACCTCCTTTCGCAGATGACGCTCGACGAGAAGAGCTGCCAGCTTTCGACGCTCTACGGCTTCAGCCTTCATCTGAAGGATCCTCTGCCGACGCCCGGCTGGAAGAAGGAGGTTTGGAAGGACGGCATCGCCAACATCGACGAAATGCACAACGGCTTTTTCTTCGGCCGCAAGCCGTCGCGCCGCCCCGACCTCGTCTATCCATTCAAGAACCACATCGAGGCCATCCGCACCGTCCAAAAGTGGTTTGTGGAAGAGACTCGCCTCGGAATCCCGGTCGATTTTTCGAACGAAGGCATCCACGGCCTTACGCACACAAAGGCCACGCCCCTCCCGGCGCCAATCGGCATTGGCGCAACATGGAACCGCGCGCTTGTTCGCGAGGCGGGCGAGGTCGTCGGCGAGGAGGCGCGCCTTATCGGCTACTCCAACGTCTATGCGCCGATTCTCGATCTCGCGCGCGACCAGCGCTGGGGCCGCACGGTAGAGTGCTACGGCGAAGACCCGTTCCATGTGGCGCAGCTCGGGCGTGAAATGGCGCTCGGAGTCCAGTCGCAAGGCGTCGCCTCCACTTTGAAGCACTATGCCGCGTATTCGGTGCCTAAAGGCGGACGCGACGGCGAGTGTCGCACCGACCCGCACATCACGCCGCGCGAACTGCACGAGATTCACCTCTATCCGTTCAAGCGCGTAATCCGCGAGGCGCATCCAATGGGCGTGATGTGCAGCTACAACGACTGGGATGGCGTTCCCGTCGCGTCCAGCAAGTGGTTCCTCACCGATCTGTTGCGCGGCGAATACGGTTTCGGCGGCTATGTCGTGAGCGACTCGGGCGCGGTCGAGTATGTCAATGACAAGCACCGTGTCGCCGAGACGTATGAAGAGGCCGTTCGCATGGTGTTGGAGGCAGGTCTCGATGTTCGCACCAACTTCAAGCCGCCGAAGGATTTCATCCTGCCGATCCGCAAGCTCGTCTCCGAGGGAAGGCTCTCCATGGAGACTGTCGACAGGCGCGTCGCCGCCGTACTTTCCGTCAAGTTCCGCCTCGGACTTTTCGACAATCCCTACATCGGCGACGAAAAGAACGTGGAGGCCAAGGCCGGCTGGGACAAGCACCTCGCTTTCGCCGACCGTATCCAGGACGAGTCTCTCGTCCTGCTAAAGAACAAGGCGGGAACCCTGCCGTTCGACGATAAGAAGGTAAAGAAACTACTCGTCGTCGGCCCCCTAGCAGATGACACGAGCTTCATGACGAGCCGCTATGGGCCTGACGGCATACCGTGCACATCCGTCCTCGCCGGACTTCGTGCGCGCCTCGACGGCAAGGTTGAGGTCGCATACGAGAAGGGCTGCGAGGTTGTGGACGCCAACTGGCCGGAAAGCGAAACCCTGCCGCCGCGGTTCGACCCGGAAGAAGTCGCTGCAATGTCGAAGGCCGTCGCCGCCGCAGAGGGTGCCGACGCGATAGTTGCCGTGCTGGGCGAAGACCTTTGGCGGTGCGGCGAAAGCTGCTCGCGCACCTCACTCGATCTGCCGGGTCACCAGCAGCAGCTTTTGGAGAGGCTCGTTGCTACGGGCAAGCCGGTCGTACTCGTCCTGGTAAACGGACACCCCCTCACAATCAACTGGGCGAATCAAAACGTGGCTGCGATCATCGAGGCGTGGCTTCCCGGGCCGCGCGGCGGCGTCTCAGTCGCAAAGGCGCTCTTTGGCGACATCAATCCGTCCGGCAGGCTCGCCACGACTGTGCCGAAGTCCATCGGCCAGATCGAGTATAACTTCCCCTTCAAGAAGGCCTCGCACAACGGCCAGCCGAAGGCGGGCCCGAATGGCTCGGGACACACCCGCGTGACCGGCGCGCTATATCCTTTCGGCTACGGCCTAAGCTACACCACGTTTGAAATGAAGAATTTGGAATGTAGAATGAACAATGGGGAAGTTGACGTATCTTGCGACGTGACGAACACCGGCAAAAGGGCGGGCGCGGAAGTCGTGCAGCTCTACGTGCGCGACAAGTTTTCCAGCGTCGTCACATACGATTCTGTTCTGCGCGGCTTCGAGAAGGTGTGGCTTGAGCCTGGCGAGACGAAGCGCATAACGTTCACGCTCAAGCCTGATGATCTCGCGATTCTCGATGCGGACATGAACTGGACGGTCGAGGCGGGCGACTTCGAGATAATGGTCGGTGCTTCCAGCAAGGACATCCGCCAGCGCGCGACATTGCGCATCGACAAGTCCATCACGCTCGGCCATCAGCGGTAACCCTAAAAAAGCAACTGGATCTTGGTGCTTCGCGCGACATTCTGCGAAAGAATGTCGCGATCCGTGTTTTGGTTCGCCTTGTGTTTCTGTGAATAGCCGATTTTCTACCACCTCTTCTGCCGCTCAAGTGTTTGGCGTCGTTCGGGCGGCTGCGACTGGATTTATGCTGGCGGAGTTTCCGTTTCTGACGATTCCTTTATTGAGCTCCCTTGCCTCCATTCGACTCTTCCGTAGTGTGGTGGTGAAGGGCCGATGGCGACCGAGTGCGATCATGGGTGCGGGGTTGCGTCTATGCGGTCAGACCATTCGTGCCTTCTGGTCAGACCATAGCAACCTTCTAGTCAGACGATATATACTTTGTGGTCTGACCGTAAAGATACAATCGTCAGACTTTAAACATCACTTAGTCAGACCGCAAAGTGCATATAGTCTGACCGCATTGTCGTTTGGCGCGCCAACAGCGCGTCTGCATGGCGGACGGTTCCTATCTCTATGTCCCGTATGCGAATAGACTCAATGAACTCTACGTCGGCAATGATGCGAAGATCGATATCGGCGATAGGTATACAGACAGTCGTCTCTCCTATCAGATCAATGGCGAGATGGTCGTCACCAACTTGACGCAGGCCGCTACAGCCTCTAGGTATGTGACGTATAATCAGGGTACTAGCACTCCTGGTGTGTTCAAGTTCGGCACCGTCACGAACAAGATGAACAGCAGCAGTGGGGCATTGTTCTGTTGCTCCGACGGGAGAGAATGAGGTCGCGACCATTCGCATCGACGGCGACAAGTTTAGCTCCGGCGACCACACCATCGCTACCGTCGGTACGGGCACTACCGCCAATGTCACGCTTGATCCGGACAGCACCGTCCTCACTGGACGCAAAGGCACGTTGCGCGTCGAAGGCGGCAACCTCGTCCTCAACGTCGCTCCCGCCGGACTGCTGATTATCTTCAGGTAGGTTAGTCTTTAGTCGCTTTGCTAGTCGCTAGTTGCTGGTTGTTGGTCCTCCTTCTAGCGACTAGCTTTTTTATACCTTCTCAAGATTGTTCCGCACCGTAATCTAATGAAGAATGACGAATGTACGGGCGGTCGCTTTCGCGGCCATAAATTTTTACGGGGGCAAAGCCCCCTCCACCATTTTTGTTCATTTTTTCATTCTTCAATACGATTGACTGAGTTCGAGATAAATGATACAATACGGACCCTATAAGGCGAAAGGAGTATTTACGATGCGTTATTTGAGAGGAACAATTCTCGCGGCTGGAGCGGCGATGGCGATTGCCGCGCATGGAGCGGCGATGCTGGATGCAGAGGGTCGTGTTACCGAGAAGACTCCGGGATGGCGGTTCGAGGCGTCGGGCGCAAAAGGGGGCGCGGCGTTCAATCCGCTCGAGGGATGGTATCCCGACAAGGGCGGAAAGCTCGTTTCGCCGCGCATCGCCATACCGAAGGCGGGTGCGTACTATAAGCTCTCCTTCACCGGTTCTGCGCCCGTCAGGTCGTACGAGGCGGTCGCGTTCTACGACGCGGCGGGGAATATGATTGCGGATAACTATGACGTGATCTACGGGGGAGAGGGAACGGGGAAGAGGTATGAACGCGTCGTCTTTGCGCAGGAGGGCGTGAAGGAGGCGGAGGTCTTTTTCCAGTCGCCGAAGGGATGCACGGTCTCGGACGTCAAGCTCGAGCCGGCGAGCGCGGAGGAGGCGGCCAAGTGGTGCGACAGCGTGTATGCGAAGCTACCGTCCCTCGATTTCGCTTCAGTGCAGGAGAAATTGCCCCCGCGAACGCTGGATGCGCTGAAGACGGGGAAGCCGTGGCGGATTCTCATGCTGGGCGACTCGATAATGCAGGATACTTTCCATTCGCAGTTCCATGCTCTCGTGAAGCGGGCATATCCGAAGAGCGAGGTGACTTGGCTCGTCTCGGTGCGCGGTTCGACGGGATGCTGGTACTACTGCGAGCCGGAGAACTTCAAGAAGTATGTCGCGGACTTTAGGCCCGACTGCGTGTTCATCGGCGGAATCTCCGGCTGGATACATCCCGATTTGCCGCTCAACGGTGGACCCGCGATTGAGTCCGTAGCGAAGCGCGTAAACGAGGAGCTTGGCGCGGAGGTGGTGGTGATGACGCCAACGCTCGCAATCGACCTTCGCGTTCCGAAGGGAACTGAGCAAGGAACCGCTGTCGCACCGTCGAAGCTCGACCACGCTGCGCTCGGCGACAGAGCGTGGAAGTACGATGCAACGGCGGCGAAGGAGCTTAAAGCGATCTGCGCGAAGAGGGGATGGCCGCTCTGGGACATGTTCACTCCCGCATACGAGTGGCTTTTCAAGACGGGGATGCCCTCGGAGTTCTACAGCCGCGACTATGTGCATTCCGGCGAACTCGGCAAGCAGATCATCGGCCGCATCGCCCTAGGCTATTTCACATCCGCCTCACGTCTTTTGACGGATGGCGAGGCGGAGCGGATCGCGAGGGAGAAGCTCGCCAAGATGACGCTCGAGGAGAAGACCTCCTTGTGCGGACTTTGCGCAACGATGTACCTCAACGCGATTCCGCGCGTCGGGATAGACCGCGAATGGGCGTTCAGCGACGGCAGCCACGGACTCAAGCCCGAGCACAACCGCGATCGCTGGGGCTATATCGGCGGGATTGACGACCGCTCCACTTCCATGCCATGCATGTCCGCTCTCGCCTCGACGTGGAACCGCTCTCTTGCGGCGAAGCACGGCGACGTGATGGGCTCGCAGATGCGTTCGCGCGACAAGGACCAGATGCTGGGTCCGGGACTCAACATCATGCGCAATCCGCTTTGCGGACGCAACTGGGAGTATATGAGCGAGGATCCGTTCTTGATTTCGCAGATGGCGGTTCCCCTAATCCAGGCGGCGCAGGCGCACGGACTCGCCTGCACGCCGAAACACTACTGCCTGAACAATCAAGAGCTCAACCGCTTCGACACGTGCTCGACTGTGGATAGCCGCGCGCTGCATGAAATATATCTTCCCGCGTTCGAGGCGGCGGTGAAGGGCGGTGCGCTTTCGCTCATGACCGCCTACAACCGCTACAACGGGACGTACTGCAGCGAGAATTCGTACCTTCAGAAGGCGCTACTCAGGGAGCAGTGGGGATTCAAGGGTACGATTGTCACCGATTGGGGCGGGCAGCACTCGTGCGACAATGCGGTCCTGAACGGCGGCGGCATGGAGGCGAACTGCGGCAACAAAGTGACATATCTTACCGACTTCTACGGTACGAACGGCGGCGACAAGTATCCGCTCGCTACAGCGGTGAAGGAAGGTCGCGTTCCCGAGGCGGCGGTAGATGAGATGGCTCTTCGCACGCTCTACGTGATGGCGAAGACCGGCTTCTTCTCCGGCACGCAGGACAAGGGCGAGCGGCTCGTCGAGCGTCATCGCGAAGTCGCGCGCGCAATCGGCGAAGAGGCGATAATCCTTGCGAAGAACAACAAGAGCGTCCTTCCACTCGACAAGGCAAAGACGAAGAAGCTTATTGTGTTCGGACAGATCGCGCGGCTGAAACAGGCGGAGTTCGGTTCTTCCTGCGAATGCCATGTCGTGGAGGAAATATCGTTTCTGGACGGGCTCAAGGAGTATCTTGGCGACGGCTGCGAGATAGCCTACTATCCGCTCGGCGGGGAAGTGGGGGAGACGAAGAAATCCGCCGACGAAGGCGAGAAGGGATATGACATCGGCGGAATAGTTGCGCTAACGGCGGCGGGCAAGGAGCCGCGCGTTCCGCTAGCCGAGCTTCGCGAGGAGTGCGAGAAGGCGGATGCCGTGCTCGTGTTCACGGGGACGACGATGGGCTTCGGGCAGGCGCAGGAGACTGAGGGCGAGGACCGTCCCAACATGAAGAGCGCACCGGGTCACGACGAGGAAATCGCGCAGATTCTTTCGTGGAAGCTTCCGCACACGATCGTCGTTTGCCGCGCGGGTTCAGCGCTGGAACTGCCGTGGGTCGGGAATTGCGACACGATGCTCCTCACATCCTATCTCGGACAGGAAGCCGGGCGGCCGATGGCGAAAGTCATTTTCGGCGACGTGAATCCTTCCGGCAAGCTTACGTTCTCATGGCCTAAGTGCTACGCTGATACGCCGACCGGCTTCTTCGGCGAGCGCGCATACAATGCGACAAACTCGGTATACCTAGAAGGCGTGTACGTGGGCTATCGCTGGTACGAGAAGCGCGGAATCCCGGTAGATTTCCCGTTTGGGCACGGGCTCAGTTATACGGCTTTTGAAATGAAGAATGAAGAATTGAGAACTAGGGATGATGGCGAGATAGGGGTCAGGGTAGATGTGACGAATGTCGGTGAAAGAGATGGCGCGGAGGTTGTTCAGCTCTATGTAGCGCCCAAGGATCCGAAGGTGGATCGTCCCGTGAAGGAGCTGAAGGGCTTCGAGAAGGTGTTCCTCAAGAAAGGCGAGACGAAGACAGTCGAGTTCCGCTTGACGCCACCCGACCTTGCGTACTGGGACGCGTTCGCCGCCGACTTCCGTGCCGACGCTGGCGAATACACCATTTTCATCGGCGGCTCTTCAGCCGATACACCAGTAAGTGCCGACATCGTTTTTACCGAAACGTTGCGTCCTGCACCGCGTCCTGCACCGCGTCCTGCGCTGGCGGCGAGGCTTGCGGAAGGGCCGGAGATAATCGGCATCGTCCATTGGGGACTCAACACGTACACCGACCGCGAATGGGGTTTTGGCGACGAGGACCCCGCGATGCTTAACCCAGCGAAGTTCGACGCCGACCAGATTGTGGGCGCATGCAAGGCCGGCGGAATCGGCGGGCTTGTCGTAGTCGCCAAGCACCATGACGGCTTCTGCCTGTGGCCGACGAAGACCACGGAGCACAACATCACGAAGACGAAATTCCGCGACGGCAGGGGCGACTATGTCAAGGAGATGGCCGACGCCTGCCGCAAGTACG
>JAGCPM010000137.1 GCA_017965685.1 Kiritimatiellia bacterium
CCAGATCAGGCAACTTGAGGACTGGATCAACTCAATTCACAGGGAATCACTAAACGGAGAGACTGCATATGCTTACGATTCACGTCTGGCCAAAGCGGCTTAAGGAGTTTTTGCTGACCCACCCTCTTTACAAGTCACCTAAAAATCCAAGGAAATAAACTATACTTAAACATCAAATTACAAGGATTACTTATGCGCTACCACTTCAAAATCCAAGGCAATGGATATTTCAGACTGCATTATGACATATGCTGTGGCGAAAATGAACGGTAGTCGCCCGCTCCTTCGTGCGCCCCCAATCAACAGCCCGCGACCAAAATCGCGCTCTTCGAGGATGGCGTGCCATCCGTAGCCGATTTGCCGCGCAAATCGCGAAGGATGTCGTTCAAAAGAAACTCTACCCGTAAGCATTCTAACTACGGATAACGCTCCTTGAACCCACTCCACTCTTGGTTATACATACTGTTTTTTATCATTCTAGGTCCACAGCGTCAATGCGCAAAAATGCGTAACAAGCCATTCCGCGCCAAACCCAATTTCTACTTATAGCAAAATGCGCCTTTGCAGGTGTATCCGTGGCGGGATACTTTCCGCAAAGGTGCATTTGACTTTCAGCGCTTACGCGCGGACGACGCTGATGCGCTGGGCGATGTGCGGCGCGGCGGACGTCGCCTCGTCAACCATCGCAACTGCATAGTCGGCATATCCGACGACGCTGTCGCCCTTGGAACTCATCGTCAGCTCCTCGCCGCCGAGCTTGTACTCTCCCGTGCGCGGCTCGTCGGCGCGGAAGTCGCAGGCCGGGCTGACGTAGGTCCACTTGAGACCCGTCGTTGCGCGGAGTGAGGCGAGCGTTTCGAGCATCTTTCAGATTGTCAGGCGGTAGTAGCGGATCGTCCGTTCGCTGCATCCCTCCAAGCGCTTCGCCTCGTAGAAGCGCTCGGCTATCGTGTTGTTCGGAACCCCCGGCTCCGTGCCGACGGACTCGTCCCTGACAACGACAGCACCGAAGAGTGCGTGTTCCAGCACCCTGTGCAGTTGCGCCCTTTGCGCGTTGTCAAGAACATCCAACATTCCCTGTTCTACCTCTCGTATGATTTTCTCTTTCATTTTAGCGTCTCCCTGTCGCCTTGTGAACGCACCGCGTCCCCGGCGGCGTAGGATTCGCCGTGCTTAGACTACCCGAAGAACTCCTGTATCTTTGCCCTGTACAATTGCTTCGCCACATCCCGCCTCTGCCGGGCGGCAAACGCCAATTTGTCGACCTTCACCACGAACGCCGCGAACTCGCGCTGGAGGGTGAGGGGCGGAATAGGCAAGACCTTACCCGAAAGATTACTCTTGCTCAAGATGCCTTTCAGACATTTGTTAATGCCTTTGTGCAGAACTGGCTTCGCGAGTCGCAGCAACCACAACAGAAATACCACATCGTCTTTGTAGGGAGTGATTGCATTTAACTGTTGATTAAACGTTACTTCACGATCTACCAATGCACAGTTACCTATCGAGTTGAGGCTACCAGCAATGCAAGTCATAAGAATCGACCCAGCCCCAACATGACGAGACTTGCCATAGCCAATTTCTGACAGATACTCGCTTGCGGTTGTTAATCGCCCATCAACAAGATTATCCGACTTAATCCACTCTATAAACTTTCCGTAATTCTCCTTTCCGCTTCGTGAAGGAGTGTTCCCCGTGGTAATCAAGCATCTATCGCCAAGTCTCTCCATTGGCCAGCGCTTGGGATTTGTAATCGGGTCCCCAAACATCTCCACAAACCGCGATTTGACAAGTTGGGATAGCAGATTTTTCTGTACTTTCCGTTTGTTTATGATATCCTTTACGCAAGCAAGTTTCTCAACGATACTCCTCTGCTCTTTTATATTGGGCACAGGAAGCTGTAGAAGTTCAAAAGCTGAATATCGAAGGTAATCTCTGACACCTCCCGATGTAAGGCCTTTAATTTGTGCCAGCGCAGCTGGGCTGTGAAGAAAGGCATTTAGATATTCTGGAAGCAGACTGCCTTTAACAACCTCAACAACAACATACAAAGGACTGACAACTACGGCATCGGCACTATCCAAGAGTGAGACCGATCCCACATTAATTCGCGAGGGATTGTAAGCCAACATCCCTTTGTGTACCACCTTATAATTCTTTAGGTCACTGCTGAAAACCTCTTTGTTAAAATAATCGGTAGAAGGCACAAACCCTCGTGAATTAGTGACACTATGAACATTGCACAACGCGCCAGTGCGGTTGCGCTCGGAATGTTCCATAACTAATCCTTTGAGGATTGCCATTACAACATCTCCTTCAATTCCGCGAAGGTTGCCTGTATCTCGCGCTCGGCTTTCTCGAAGTCGGCCAGTATCTCGCTCACAGGCGGGAACTTCTCGGAGACGTATTCGACCGTCTTGTACTTGTTGATCGAAAGGTCGTAATCGTTCTCGGCAATTTCGCTCTTCGGCACAAAGAAGCACTTAGCCTTGCGGTCGCTCGGCTTCTTGGCGTCCTTTGCGTGGAATTTCTCAATCACATCGGGGATGTCGTTCTCTGCTATCGGCGAACGTTTGTCATCAAGCGAGAAGCCGTCCGCCTTCATGTCATAGAACCAGACGTCGTCCGTACCGCCGTGGTTCGTCTTGATGAAGATGAGAATGGCCGTCGAAACTCCGGCGTAGGGCTTGAACCCGCCGCTCGGCATGGAAATAACGGCTTCCAGCCGTTGGTTCTCGACGAGTTCCCTGCGAAGCGACTTGTGCGCCGTGGAACTGCCAAAGAGAACGCCGTCCGGCACAATGCTCGCACACCGTCCGCCGACTTGAAGCATCTTCGTGAAGAGCGAGACGAACAGGAGTTCCGTCTTGCCGGTCTGCGTCAACGCAAGCAAGTCGCCGCTCACCTGGTTCTTGAAGAGCTTTCCAGTGAACGGCGGATTGGCCATGATGAGCGTGTACTTGTCGCGCTCGGTGTTCTTCTGGCTGAGCGAGTCCTGATAGACGATGTGCGGGTTGTCCACTCCGTGCAGCATCATGTTCATTGCGCCGATTCGGAGCATCGACTGGTCGGTGTCTAAACCAGAGAAGAGCGTCGTCTTGAACTTGTCGCGGTTCTTAAGCTTGTAGAGTTCCCTGTCGAAAGTGCGAATGATGCACTGCGCGGCGGAAACAAGGAACCCGGCGGAGCCCATCGCTGGATCGGCAATCACGTCGGCAAGCGTTGGCTTCATCAGCGCGACAATCATATCGACGATGTGCTTCGGCGTTCGGAACTACCCATTCGCACCGGCCGCGGCCATCTTCTTCAGCAACTCCTCGTAAACATCGCCCATCGTGTCCTTGTCCGTGAGCTGCATACCACTCATGTCGCCAACAACGCTCACAAGGACTTCCGGCGTGGGGATAAGGAACACGGCGTTCTTCATATAGCGCCCAAAAGCCGTGTCAGCCTCGTCACCACCAAGACGCTTGATGAACTCAAACACATAGTTCCTCCCCGTCTCGAACATTTCAGGTGGATTGGCGTTCGAGAATCGACTCCACCTGAGCCTATCGTACTCGCACTCGATCCTCGGCTGCTCCGAGATAACGCACACGCCATTCTTGAACACCGGGTCTTGTACGGCGGTTCCAAAGGCATTTGCGTTCGACTCACGCGCGAGCTGGCTGTCGTCCAGCAACTTCATGAAGAGCAGATTCGTGATCTGCTCCATGACCGTAACGGGGCTCGTGATACCCACTGTCCAGAGGGTATCCCAAATCTTATCAACCTACCTTTTCAATTCGCCAGTAATCATGCGTCTACTCCTGACGTTTGTTCCTTCGCGTTCGGCACATAGTCCACAATGTCTCCGATGTTGCACTGCATTGACGCGCAGATGCGTTCAAGGACATTCGCGCCGACGGACTCGCCCCTGGACATTTTGGAGATCGTGGCGGGGGCAATGCCGGTCGCCTCGCGCAGGGATGCGCGAGTCATGCCTTTATCAATCAAGAGCTTCCAAAGTTTCTTGTAGCACAATGCAATGCCATATCGGTTCCAATGCCTTTCAAGGGTGATTGGCGACTATTATAGCATTTATGCCTCTAAAACTCAATGCCGAATTGAAACAAAATGATGCGAAATTGAAATATTGGAATCAGGAATTATTACAGCACGTGGCTTTACCTCGTCATTGCAGCCGGCCTACTTCCGCAGCGAGCAGGGGCAGTTGACGCAGCCGCCTTCGCAGGCCATGACTTCGAGAAAGTTCACGCCCGTCTTGCCCGAGGCGTGGACTTTCAGCATGGCGCATGTCTTTCGGTCGATGCCGTTGATCTGCTGTGAATTGAGCTTGAAGCCCGGAATCTTCGCCGTCGCTTCCGCGAGGACGGCGTCCGTCACGCCGCAGCTGCGGGCGTAGTTTCGCGCCGTCGGATCGGCCGGCCTCGCAACAGGCCAGGGCTCGCAGGCGATGACGTCGATCTTCCGTCCAGCAAGTATCGCGCCGAGCTCCTCGAAGGAAAGCACGTAGTCGACGTCCTTGCGGCGGGCTTCGCTGCGCTTGGCCACGCACGGCCCGATGAACACGGTCTTGGCGGACGGGTCCTTCGCCTTGACGATTTCACGGGCGTAGACCATCGGGCTCGGAGTAAGAGAGACGTGCCCGACGAGATCGGGAAGATGCTTCCAGGCGAGATTGACCCAGGCCGGGCAGCAGGACGTGGTCATGAACGTATTGGGATTCTTCTCCATGCGCTCGATGAACTCGGCCGTTTCATGCGCAGTCGTCTTCTCGGCGCCCAGGGCGACTTCCATCACGTCGCCGAAGCCGGCCTTCGCACACGCGGTCAAGAGCTGTTCTATCTTGCCCGGGAACTGCTTTTCGGCGGCGGGCGCGACCATCGCGACAAGCTTTTCGCCGCGCTTCATCGCGGCAAGCACGTCCACCAGCTGCGAGCGTTCCATGACGGCGGCGAACGGGCAGGCGTTGAAGCACTTGCCGCAGAAGATACACTTCTCGAAGTCGATCTCGGCAACGCCGAACGTGTTCTTCCTTATCGCCCCGACCGGGCACGCCTCTTCGCACGGAACAGTCGTCTTTACAATCGCATTGTAGGGGCACGCCGCTATGCACTTGCCGCACTTGATGCAGAGCTTCTGGTCCACGACGGAATGCCCGTCGACGACTTGAATGGCCTTCTTGGGGCAGTTGTACACGCACGGACGTGCGAAACATCCGCGGCAGTTCTGCGTTGACACGACCTGCGCGTCGGGACAGCCGCTGCATGCCGGACCGCACACGCTGAGCGGGGTCTTGGGCTTCGCGGCCTCTCCTTCGGCGGTCCACGCCTTTTCAGCATAGTAGGCGGAAAGCGGCTTCGTTTCGTCTATCTCCTCCTCGACCGATATGCCCAGGAGAGCCATCAGACGGTACTTGAGAATTGCCCGGTCGTGGTAGACACAGCACCTCGAAGATGGTTCGTTCTTCGGGCGCAGCTTGACCGGTATCTGATCTATCTCGGATTCCAGCGAGCCGGAATCGAAGGCGCGGACTATGCGAATCAACAGTTCGCGACGGATGAAAGTGGAGCCGTTGAGCATCTTATGCGGCCCCCCCGAGAAGTTCGCCGATGCGCGTGAGCAGTTTGTCGGGCGTGGCCTGCGCCATTACCTCCGTGTCGTTTATGCGCACGTACGGAGCTCCGCCAAGGTTCTCCCTTTCGCAAAACTCCAGGCAAGGCTTGGCCTCTATCTCCACCTTGCCGCTCCACTCTGCAGGAAGCTTGTCCTCGATATCCATCATATTGGCCGCGCCAAGCAGGTAGCATGCCGTTCCGCAACATATTTCGACTTTGACTTTTTCCATGGTTGTCTCCTTGATATTTCCATCAGTAGTAGTTGAGCGTGACCTTCTTGCGATAGTTCTTCTCAAGAGCGACCGCTATTCGCTTGACTACGCTGCGCCGAAGTTCCAGGTCTTGGGGTATATTGGGGTCTTGGTGGCTTTCGTTCACCTTGGTGCCGATTACGAACTCGATGCGGTCGTGCCGCATCATCCTTTCAAGAATCGCACGCGCCGCGGCAGGCTCCCTTTCGGGCGGTCTCATCTGCTCCAGCGCGGAGAGCACCCTGCCCA
>JAGCPM010000138.1 GCA_017965685.1 Kiritimatiellia bacterium
ATGGCACGTCTGCCGCTATGCGGAGGTGCGCGGGGCGAAGTCCGCGCCCAGAGCGATGCTCAGGACCGTCTCGTCTAACTTGGCTCCGGTCGTGCCGGGGAAGGACTTCCGGACGGAGGATCCGAGGCTCCAGGCGATCCATGAGGCGTGTGTGCGGACATTCCGCAACAACCTCGTTGGCGTGCAGAGTGACTGCCCAGGACGCGAACGCCTGGGCTACGGCGGTGATATCGTTGCCACTTGCGAGGCGATGTGCCTCAACTTCGACATGCTCGAGTTCTACATCAAGACGCTGCAGGACTTCGCTGACGAGGCGGAGGGTGACGGCTGGATCACCGAAACGGCACCGTTCGTGGGTATCGCGGACGCGGACGGGTTCGAGGCTGGTGGCGCGAGCCGTAGGGGGCCGGTCTCCTGGACGCTGGTGATGCCAGTTCTGATGGATACGCTTCTACGCCATTATCCGCAGGCGCGGGAGCGTATTCTCGCGTTCTATCCGGTGTGTGCGCGCTATGTGAGGAAGATGGCGGCGGAGCATCCGTCGGGAATCGTTCCGAAGTGCGTCGGCGACCACGAGGCGTTGGAGCGCGCGCCGGACGATGTGACGGCCACGGCGCACTATCACGAGTTCGTGCGCCTGACGGCCGATTTCGCGCGCGAGACGGGACGGGAGGCGGATGCGCGGGAGTTCTCTGCTCTCGCCAACCGGATCAAGGACGCGTTCCTGCGCGAGTACGTAAAGGGCGGCGTAGTCGCGAACGGCACGCAGTCCGCACAGTCCATTGGACTCTATCTTGGGCTTGTTAACGATGTGCCTGCGGCGGAGGCGCAACTTCTGAAGGCTATCGAGGCGAAGGGTTTTTCGCTGACAACAGGCCTTTTCTCGACGCGCTACATGCTGATGTACCTCGCCGAGCATGGTCGCAATGACGTCGCGCGAAGGATAGTCCTGCATGAGGGTTTCCCCGGCTGGCTGCATATGCTCGAGCGCGGTGCGACGACGCTGTGGGAGACCTGGAAAGAGTCGGACGATGTCTATTCGAACTGCCATCCCATGTTCGGCTCGGTGGACGAGTGGATATTGAAGTACGGCGCACGAAAACAGTAAGAACGGAAAGGATGGCCTTGTTATCATGAAACTAGTCGATTTTGTCCCGCCAACGCCGCACCCGCTGTGGAAGTTATGTCCGCAGATGGGAATAACGGATGTCGTCGTAAAAGTCAATCCCGATTTGACGGGACTCGCCGACCCTTGGCGGTTCTCGACCTTTACTTCATCAAAGCCATGATGCTGACGGCTGAGAGAAGATAAGGCACGATGAAGGTGCCAATGTTAGGAAGTGACTTGTCCCCAGTCCCTGTTCTCGCGCCATGCCGCAGGTGACATGCCGAGGCGCTCGATGAAGAAATGGGACATGCGGCAGGCGGACCCGAATCCGCTGCGGCGCGCGATGGATCCGATCGGCTGGCGTGTCGTCTTGAGCAGTCGCTTGGCGATGGACAGCCGTTCGTCAAGGATCACGTTGCGGATCGATTTGCCGTGGACAGACGCAAAGCGCGTGCGCGCAAGCGAAGGCGATACGCCCAGATGCCGCACGACGTCCGCAACCGTTATTCCGGACGCCGCATTGAGCTTTATGAAGGAGAGTCCATTGCGGATCAAATGGGCGGCCGGAGAGACCGTTCGCGTCGAATCGCGCAGCGTCACGCCCTTGGGCGCAACGAGTATCTGACGCGGCGAAGGCTTCGACGGACGGCGCATCATCCTATCCAGTTCGCGCGCCGCGCACTTCCCGAGCGCAAAGTCGTCCGTTCTTATGCTGGAAAGCGTCGGTCGGCACGACTCGCAAAGTATATCGTCGTCATCAACGCCAAGAACCGCAACCTGGCGAGGCACGTTCAACCTAAGCTTGCGGCATGCAGCCAGGGCATTGACCGCCTCTACGTCCGTCGCGCAAAACAAGGCGACGGGCTTGGCCATTGAAGAGATGAAATCCTCGAGAGAGTGTTTGCGGGGCGTCAGCACGACTTGGAACGACGATGCGAGCTCCAGCCTGAATCCGCGCTCTCGCCTGACCGACCATGCTGTCCGCTCCGGCGTCGGCACGAAAGCGAACGAGTTGAACGCCCCGCGCTCCAGAAAATGCCGCACCGCGAGCCTACCGGTTGCCACGTCGTCGTTAAGGAGCTTTGCGTAGCCGCGCGGACGCGAAATTGCGCGGTCGGGATCCGGATCGTGGATCTGGACCATCGGGACGCCCGATTCCGCCAATATGCGGTAGGCTTCGTCCAACTCGCGCAGGCAGGCGATCACGCCGTCGATTCCAGCGGCGACGACGGACCTCACCTCGCGCGCGCCGAGCGACTGCGAATCCTGGAGGAACCGGATGCTCCAGTCCCGCCCACCGTTCACATAGTCGAACACGCCGGACAGGCAGTTGCGCCCGGCGATCCCCTTTATCGTGGACGCCACAAGAACTCGTTTCATGCCTAAAGTATACCATATTCCCGGGGCTGGCGCAATACGCCGCATGCCGACACTTGTCGATTCCGACAAATTATCCTTGATGATTGCGACACGCTATCGGATTGACGGAGCAAGCGGGATTTTTGTATAATATGGCGCATAAGGCATCCATGGGGGATGCCGCACGAAACGAAAGGAAGGTATCGGATGAATTTTGCGGACACCGTGGGCGGTTCGCTCCTGGACGGGTTCTACCCTACGGGCTGGGACTTCGGCAAGATCGATAAGTGCTGCGCCGCTTCACTGAAGCCGGGTGCCGCGTTCGAACGCCAGAGATTCTGGCACAAGGGATTCTCGCCCGTGGAGTGCG
>JAGCPM010000139.1 GCA_017965685.1 Kiritimatiellia bacterium
GCATGCTCACGGACAGCCGCTCGTTCCTCAGCTACACGCGCCATGAATACTTCCGCCGCCTTCTCTGCCAGAAGTTCGGCGAGGAGATTGAGAAGGGCGAACTGCCGAACGACATCAAGTGGCTCGGCCAGATCGTGAGCGACATCTCGTTCAACAACGCAAATGCGTACTTCGGCTTCAATGCCTGAAGCCGGCGGGCGTCTTCTGAGCGTGATAGTTCCGTGCCACAATGTGGCGCGGTGGCTCGGGAGGTGCCTCGACGAGATATTCGCCTCGCTGCCGGAGGATGGCGAAGTGATTGCGGTGGACGACGGCTCGACCGACTCCACCGCAAACATTCTGTTTGAAGCCGCGCTCGCCGACAGCAGGGTTCGCGTTATCCGGCAGGACAACCGCGGCGTGAGCGCCGCGCGCAATGCCGCGCTCGATGTCGCACATGGCAAATACGTGTTCTTCGTCGACCCAGATGACGGCGTGGAGCCCGATTTCTTTGCGTCGATGGTGTCCGCGATGGAGGAGGAAAACGCCGACTACTGCCTTTGCGCCTACAGGGAGAGAACCGATCTGTCCGACTCTTTCCGCGACGTGAGGCTGAAGAGCGCTTACGACTGCCGCACGAACGAAGAGATAGTCTCGAAGTATCTGCCCAGGATATTCGGCTATTCCTTCGCCGACGTGCGAAGATGGTATCGCGGCGAACCTCTCTTCGCGCGGCGCGAATTCGCCACGGTGTGGCGTGCGGCGTTCAGGCGCGAGATAATCGAAAGGCACCGCATCCGCTTCGACGAAAGCATCGAACTGAACGAAGACGCTATGTTCAACGCGGAGTATCTTCTCCGCTCGAACCGCATGGTTTCGATCGGCCAGCCGCTCTACCGCGTGACGGCGAGGGAAGGCGGTCTCGTGCGTTCGGTGACGCGTGACAGGGCGCGCTACGCCGCTAACAAGCTCAGACTTCTCGAACGTCGCAAGGCCATCGATGCCATCTCCGGCGGCGCACTGGCCCCTGTATATGCAGCGAGCAATGTATTCACCGCTATGGAGCTTTTGAAGCTTCGCCGCACAAGAGAATTGAAAATATTCCTTGCCGACGAAGCCGTGAAGTCGTCGCTGAAAGGCTTCCCGATTTCGCCGCGCCGTCCCATTGTAGCGCTGGTTTTTGGTATACTACGCATATGCAGCAATTTCTTGTGAGAGTCGCGGGGCTTCTCGAAGTCCCTGAAGTCGGGCCCGGAACGGATTTCCGCGAGGCTTTCCTGTGGGACAGCCTCACAGCGTTCGCGATTGTGGTGATGATTCGTCAGCGCTACGGGAAGACCGTGTCGATAGCGGACGTCAACGGCGCCAGAACGGTGGGCGATCTTGCGCATCTGGCGGGAGTGGAGGGGGAGTGAAGCATCTCGTCATAATCGGCGCCGGAGGGTTCGGGCGCGAAATGTTCGCCGCCGCGACCAATGCGCGCGGTTACATGGAATCGTTCGACGTGAAGGGGTTCCTGGACGAGAATCCGCGCGCCCTTGACGGCTTTGCGGACTACCCTGAGATAATCGGCGCGCCTTCGACCTATGCTCCGCAGGAAGGAGACGTGTTCATAACCGCGCTCGGGAATATTGCCTCGCGCAGGAAATGTGCGGCCATAATCGCGGAGAAGGGCGGAGAGTTCATTTCCATCGTCGCGAAAACCGCTTTCATCGGGACGAACGTCCGCATCGGGAAGGGGAGCTTCATCGCGAACAACGCCACCTTGACCGCCGACATCACCATTGGCGACCACGCTTGCGTGTTCCATTCCTCTTCTGTCGGGCACGACAGCGTGCTTGGCGACTTTTCCCACGTTTACGCGCAATGCTCCATCGGCGGTGCGGTCAGAGTCGGCGAAGGTGCCAGAATATTTCCCGGTGCGGTTGTCGTTCCTCGCCGAAGGATTGGCAGGGATTCGACCGTCGGCGCGGGTTCGACCGTGCTTATCGATGTGGAAGATGGTAAAACGGTATTCGGTTCGCCCGCAATGGAAATTGCCTGATGAAATCTTCCTGCACCTTCATTCGCCATCTTTCATTCTTCATTTTCCATTTTCTTCTGCTTCACTTGTCCGCCTTTTCTTTCGAAGAAGCGTATGTAGGAGCCGGCGCGATTGCCGTTATGCCTCAAGGCGGCGCCAAAATGCGCCATCGTGTAGGGGCGGCGGCGAATGCTGGGGCGTATGTGACGGACTATCTTGCACTCGAGGCGGAAGCGGGCGTCCTTGAGGGGCAGACCGCGCTCGCCGCCAGAGGATTGTGGCATTTGCAGGGCTTTGAGGAGTTCGGCCTTCTTTTCGGCTACGAGAGGTTTGATCCCTTCTTGAGTCTTGGCGCCAGAGGCTTTCTTGGCGACGGACGCGGAGATGCGGGGCCGACATTCGGACTTGGCGCGATGTACTACCTTTCAGACAACTGGGCTTTGAGGCTTGACGCGGATGCCACTATCGGTCTTGATGTTTCGCCCAAGGGAATCTATTGCGTTTCGGCCGGCCTGAGGTATTCTTTCTAGCGGCTACCTGAAGCCGAGAATCTTGTGAAGCTGGACGGAAAGCGACCAGTCTCCGAGTTCCTTTAGCGCGTCCTTCGCGGCCGCCCAGTCTATTGCTCCGCCTCTGTCGCATGGCGAGACGTAATAGTCCGTCGCGACTATCATCTTTCGCACTTTCCGGCAGAAATCGACCGTTTTCGGCATGGAAGCGACTACGCGCACCTCGTCTGCGCGGTCCAGCTTAATGGGGACTGTCCCCAGTTCGGCCTTGGGCGAAGCGGCGATGTAGTCCACGAATTCGAGCCATGGGGCGTCGTCGAAGCCGCATGTCGCGTTCGTCTCGACCGCTATCCAATAGCCGCGCTCCTTTAGCGCCGCGACGAGTTCGGCCATTCCTTCCGCCATGGTCGGCTCGCCGCCTGTCAGCACTACGCTCTTGTGCCGCAACGATTCTATTTCGGAGAGCAGTTCTTCCAGAGAAATAGAAAACCTTGGCGCGATATCTGTGTCGCACCACGGGCATTTCAGGTTGCATCCGGCCAGGCGCACGAACACGCACTGGCGGCCGGAGTTTCTTCCTTCGCCTTGCAAAGACGCGAAGATCTCCACAAGGCGGTATTTCATTCTCCCCAAAGTTCGTCGAGCGCGTCGTTGATCATGTCGACGGCGTCCTCGAGATCTTCCTCCTTCAGTGTCAGCGGAGGAAGGAAACGGACGACATTGCCCTTCGCCGTGAGCGCGAGAAGTCCCATCGACTTGAGCGATTCAACGACCTCTGCGGGGTCTCCGTCGATCGCGAGCCCGAGCATCAGACCCTTGCCGCGCACTTCAAGGGCCTGATCGTACTTGTCGACCGTGGCTTCGAGGGCTTCCTTGAGAAGTCCGCCAATTTCTTTAGCGCGCTCAAGGAGGTTCTCATCCTCTATGGTGGCAATGACCGCGAGCGCCGCCGCAGCGGCCACGGGGTTGCCTCCGAAAGTGGAAGCGTGGGATCCGGGCGTGAAGACGTCCGCAAGCTTCTCGTTCGAGACAAGCGCGCCCATCGGGATTCCGTCCGCGAGCGATTTGGCGAGGGTGAACATGTCCGGCTTTATGCCGTAGCCCTGCCATGCGAACCAGTCGCCGGTGCGGCCCATGCCCGTCTGCACCTCGTCGCAGATTAGAAGGAGGTTCTTTTCGTCGCAAAGCGCCCTGAGGGCCGTCATGAACTCAGGAGTTGCGGGCGTCACGCCGCCCTCGCCCTGGATGCATTCGACCATCACAGCGACGGTCTTGTCGTCGATTGCGGTCTTGACGCTTTCGATGTCGTTGAAGTCGGCGTATGCGAAGCCTGGCGTAAGGGGATCGTAGCCTTCCTGGCACCAGGCCCGTCCCGTCGCGGCGAGGGTGGTCACGGTGCGGCCGTGGAAGCCCTGGCGGAAGGTGACTATTCCGTACCTGCCGCCGTTGGCCGCGCCCCACTTGCGGGCGAGCTTGATCGCGGCCTCGTTGGCCTCCGCGCCGGAGTTGCAGAAGAATGCTTTGCCGCCGAGACCCGAAAGGGAGACGAGCTTCGTGGCGAGGACCGCCGCCGGCTCGTTGGCGAAGAGGTTCGACGCGTGCGTGAGCTTTGTGGCTTGCGCCTGGATCGCGTCAACCACGTTCGGGTGGCAGTGGCCCACGTTGTGCACTCCTATGCCGGAAGTGAAGTCGTAGTATGAATGGTTTTCCGCGTCTCTGACGATCACGCCCTTGCCGCTCGCTATCACCAGCGACGGCGAGTAGGTGGGCATCGTGTTTTCCCTGTACAGTTCAAGGATGTCTTCGTTCTTGCTCATTGTGTTATCTCCGTTCCCACGCCTTCGCGCGTGAATATTTCCAGTAAAAGCGAATGCGCCATCCTGCCGTCGACAAGATGGACTTTCCTTACGCCGCTCCTTATGGCATCGCAGCAGCTGTCGATCTTCGGGAGCATGCCGCCCGAGATTACTCCCTGGCTCTTAAGCGCCTCTACGCTCTTGAGGTGCAGGGTCGAAAGAAGGGTCTTCGGGTCGTTCGGATCCTTGAGGAGTCCAGGCACGTCGGATACGAGCGCGAACTTTCTCACCCTGAGGGCCTTGGCGAGCGCGGCGGCGGCGATGTCGGCATTGACATTGTAGAGGTGCTGGTCGTCCACTCCCGTCGCGATGGGGGTTACGACCGGTATTATGCCCGCTTCCAGCATCTCCAGAGTCGCGCGCGGATCGACGCTGACTATCTCGCCCACATATCCGCGGTCGGGGGAGGCGATTTTCTTCGCGCCGAACATCCAGTTGCCGTGCAGCGTGCGCGCGTTGACCCCTTTGGCCTGCAGGCGCAGTATGAGGTCGGTGTTGACCACGTTGTTGAGCGTGCGCCTCACTATCTCCATTGTTTTCTCGTCGGTGACCCTCTGACCGTCGACGAACTTCGGTTCGGCGCCCGCCTCCTTTATGGCTTTGGAGATCGCCTTTCCGCCGCCGTGGACGATGACCACCTTTATTCCGACCGCGCGAAGAAAGGCGATGTCGTTCATCAGCGAGTCGAGGTTCTCCTCGACCTCCATCACGCTGCCGCCGAGCTTGACGAGCACGACGGAGCCCTTGAAGTCCAAGATGTAGGCCAGCGCCTCGGTCAGGACCGATGCCTTTGCCATGGCTGTAGAGATTTCTTCCATATAAGGTATTACAGTATATCAAATATCCTTCCCCGAAGTCAAGCGGCGGGCGGCGGGAGGGTTCGGCAAAAAAGTTTCAGATACCCCCTTGCGCGACATGGGGGATTTTTGATATACTTACCCGAGTTTCGTCTCCCGAGAGGCCACTTTAGCTCAGTAGGTAGAGC
>JAGCPM010000140.1 GCA_017965685.1 Kiritimatiellia bacterium
GGGTGCTGCCGCTGGAATGGGGAACGGGTAAGCATCCGTTTTCGAGAGAGGGTCTGCTGAAGGTTATCGGTAGCCCGGAGTTCGGGAAGAAGGCGAAGCTGGTTGCCGAGAAAGCGACGAAAGGGGCGATCAAAATCAAAATCCCTCCTGCCGACGGCAATCCCGATTCGCGCGTCTTCGCCTATGACGTTGTCGTTGTCGGGGACGACACGAAGGCGCGGCTTTTCAAGAGCGTGTATTTCGAAGGCTGCAACGTCGCGCCCGGCCACGAACCGAACAACGGCATCACCGAAGTTGAAATTCCCGTTTCCGAACTTCCCGCCGGGAAGAAGCTTACCATCGCCGTGCGGCCCGTCAGCTCGCTCGGCTCGAAAGGCAAAACAATCGGAACGACGGCGTGATTCGCTCGATTTGCGAGTCCCACGCAAAAAAAATCGTCGGAATGATGCACATGGAGTGAGAAATATGGTATAATATCACCAATCTCGCGAGGGGAACTGATATGAAAATCGTGCCTATATGCTGTTTCTTGGTCTGCATGGTCGCACATTCCGCCGAACTCTATATGGCGGGCGATTCGATAATGGCGGACTACAAGCCGTCCGAGTGGCCGCAGTATGGATGGGGACAGGCGCTCACGGCGTTCATGAAGGAGCCGGAGCACCTCCACAACTTCGCCAGAAGCGGCTGGAGCGCGCGCCGCTTCCGCGAGTCAGGACGCTGGGAGAAATGCATCGCCTCGAAACTCAAGCCCGGCGACTGGGTGATCGTTTCGTTCGGGCACAACGACATGAACAAGCGGCGCAACAAACCGCCCAAGAACGACTATTCCACTATTGACGAGTACAAAGCGTTCCTGAAGGGCTTTGCGGACGACGCGAAAGCCAAGGGCGCGAATATCGCCTTCGCGACTTCCATTGCGCACTCGTCGGGTTTCTCCGAGACGAACGGCGTGATGACGGTCGATGGCGGCGCGACGGGGCTCGGACCGTATGTGATTGCCATGCGCGAACTTGCGGCGGAGCTCGGAGTGCCGCTTCTAGATCTCAACCGCTATGCGGAGGAGAATTTGCCAAAGCTGGGGATTGACGGAGCGAAGGCGCTCTACATGACCATAAAGCCCGGCGAGTTTCCGAACTATCCCGACGGCAAGACAGATCTTGCGCACATCCGCGAAGACGGTGCACGCTTCTACGCCAAGGGCGCTGTTGAAATGGCGCGCTCCCAAGGACTTGCCCTAGCCGATCTTTTTGAAATCATTGAAACAAAGGAGAGAAAATGACTATGAAGAGAAATATGAAAGTATGGAATATATTGGGTGTTTCCATAATTGCATATTTGCACACTTTCACATTTTCGCACTGCGCCGAAGGCGTCACGTTCGACATGCTCTCGTGCTGTCCGGGCGAGGATAATGCGACGCAGGCGAGATTCGTGTGGCACTCCGACAGCGATTCGTGCCTCTTGTTCTGCGCCAAGGCGTCAGACACGACCGGTGCACACACGATCCTTCCGCACAGCAAGATAAAAAAGCCGGTGACGTTCAGGTCGCCTGATGTCACATACTACAAATACACGGCGGAGATTTCCGACCTCGAACCCGGCACGGAATACGTCTATTGGGTCGAGATCGGCAGCGAAAAGTTCCCGGAGCAGCGTTTCAAGACGGCGGGGACGGGCGGCAGCTTCAACTTCCTCTGGATGAGCGACGTGCATTCCCATCCCGACAATCCCGGCAAGATGACGACTGTAGAGCTGCTTCGCCAGGATGCCGAGGCGCGGACGGCTTCTTCCGGCGGCATCGACCTCGTACTCTTTTCGGGCGACGCGGTGAAGTACGGCTCGCGGTACGACAACTGGCAGCAGTGGAACGGCGCGCCGACGGTGACGAACTACACGTTCGCCATGGTTCCCGGCAACAAGGAGTACTACTACACCGGCTCGAGCACATTCTACGACTACTACTGGTATCTGGCCGTCAGGAACAATCCATCCAACGGTCCAAATGCGACGGAGCAGGAGGGTTGCTACTGGTTCATGCGCGACAATGTCCTTTTTGTCGGCATTGACTCCCTGGTTCACAAAGGGTCGAGGATGGAGATGTACGACAGGAAGAACGAGGTTCTTGCGGCGCAGACGAACTGGTTCGACAATGTTGTCACGTCGCAGCGCGGAAAGTTCCGCTATCTCGTCGTCTTCCAGCACGATCCGTGGTTCGTCTATGCGGCGACGAAGAACTCGTTCGACAAGTCGCGGGGCAACTACGACGTGTGGCGGCATGTGTTCGACAAGCACAAGGTCGATCTGGCACTCTCCGGCGACGAGCACAACTACATCCGCACGAAGCCATTGCGCGGGGATTCCTCCGATTCCGACGGCACGGTCTACATGGTCGCGGGGCAGATCGAGGAAGAGAACTATTCCGCCACAGTCACGACGGACATCGCCAGCTACGGCAACGCGAACGCGACAAAATACTTCGACTGCATGGGCGCGACGGACGCATCGTGTGGTGCCTTCTGGGTGGAGGTGCGACCGGAATCCCTCAAGCTCACGTATTACTGGGACAAGTGGCAAAGCCCGAATTACAAGGTATACGACACCGTTACGATATCTCCCAAGGAAAGGGGATGGACGTTCGAGGAAATCGGCACCAAGGCACACAAGCGCTACCGCTTCGCCGTGGATGCGCCGAGGAGCGATTCGGGGAAAATGCAGTTGTCCGAAATCGAGCTTCTTGATGCGAACGGGAATGTGATTCCGACCAGTGATTTTACTCTGGCGTGGGATTCGACGACGACAAACTCGGCAGGGCAGAAATACCCGTCGAACGAAAATCCGGGCCTTGCCGCAGACGGAAAGCTCAATACAAAGTGGCTGGACTACCGCGCGGGGCTTGACAATCCAGCTGAAGTGCGCTCTGCGGTGTGGCTCGA
>JAGCPM010000141.1 GCA_017965685.1 Kiritimatiellia bacterium
GCCTTGAACGCACCCTTCAGCAAAAGCGCGCACATCTTGCGGAAGAGCGTCTTGTAGAGCTCCGCCTTCAGCCACCCTCCGATGGCGTGCGCGACAGATTCGACCGTCTTGAGGACTACGTTCCCCACAAATCCATCGGCGACGCAAACGTCTATCTGGCCGCCGCAGATGTCGTGCCCCTCGATGTTGCCCGCGAAGTTGAGGTCCGCAAGCGACTTTATGAGGGGATACGTGTCATGGACCAGCTGGTTGCCCTTGCAGTCCTCGGTGCCTATCGAGAGAAGCCCCACCGACGGGCTTTCGCGCCCGAGAACGGTGCGCGAGTAGACGTCGCCCATCACGGCCCACTGCGCGAGCCACTCCGGATGGCAGTCCATGTTCGCGCCGGCGTCCAGAAGAAGAAGAGGCCTCTTCGGATCCTTCGTCGGCAGGATCATCGCTATGGCCGGCCTCTTGACGCCCGCAATGCGGCCGAGGTTCAGTATCGCGCTCGTCGCCACCGCGCCGGAATTGCCGGCCGAGACGAACACGTCCGCCCGCTTCTCCTTGACGAGCCTCATCGCAACGTTGATGGAACAATCCTTCTTCTTCTTGATCGCGTCCACCGGAACGTCCGACATCTCGACTTCGTCCGGCGCGTGGACAATCTCCAACGCGCCCTTCTCGACCGCCTTCTGGAAAAGCTGCTTGCGGTCCTTCGAGAACATATCGACTTCGCGCTGTATCGCCGCCATCTGGCCGACGAGCAGTATCTTCACGTCGTCGATGCCGCAGGCGGCCTCGATAGCGCCGACAACTATCTGCTTGGGGGCGTAGTCACCGCCCATTGCGTCGAGTGCGATCCGGGTCATGGCGTCACCCTTTCTGCGTTTCAGGTTCCCGATTGGACCGTCAGTCCCTTTAGACAACCTTGCGGCCCTTGTACGTCCCGCACTTGGGGCATGCGCGATGCGTGCGCTTGGGCGCTCCGCATTCGGGGCACTTGGAGACCTCGGCGAGAATCGGCTTCTCGAGCGACGCCACCCTCTGGCGCTTGCGCATCTTGGATACTCTGTTCTTTGGACTGGCCATTTTGTTGCTCCTTGTCTTGTTGTTGCCTTGTTTTTCAGTTGTTCCCGAACTTCAACTTCTCCAGTTCGTTCGAAGAATCGAAGAATCGAAAGGACGAAAAATCGCTTTCCTTCTGCTGGAATCCGGGGCAATCCTCCCCGCATTCGGGATACGCCGGCAGCTCCAGCAACACCGCCTCGCGAACTTCGTCCGTGATGTCCACGACACTTTGCTTCTCGCCGACCTCGAAGGACGCCGTGAAATCCGGGACCTTCACCGTCGTATCGAAGTCCCTCCCGCACTTCGAGCAGACGAGATCGAAATCCTGCTCAAGCGAACCGCGCACGAGAAGCTCGTTCCCGAAGGCCTGCGCATCAAGCTTGTAGCGCACGCCACCGAACGGCTTCACGAACTCCTCGTCGACGTCGACAATATCAATCTCGCCCTCGAGGGTTTCTCCCTCGACGGCGAGCCGCGAGACGTCTATCTCGAGTCTTTCTGGCTCTTCTTTGTGCATTTGAAGTAGGTAGTATATCAAAAAACCGGCCTGCGAATCAACCCCCCAGGGATTTTTTGCGATTTTTTGCCGGCACCCTCTTGACGCGAACACTGCGGATTTGATATACTTCACCTCAATTCCCGCGTCGGAGCGTAGCGCAGCCTGGTAGCGCGTTTGCTTCGGGAGCAAAAAGTCGAGGGTTCAAATCCCTCCGCTCCGACCAATTTCCCTCTTCCCCGTCCGCTTGCAGGCATAACCCCCTGCCTGCCGATTAGTCGCCAACGTATATGAACAGATCGTTGTGGGATACCGACGTGTTGACGGAATGGGGCTTGCCGTCCATAAACTTTACCGCGAAATACCTGAGCCGGTCGAGACCGCCACCAAGATGGGTGCTGTGCTTCATGGTGTCGCGATCGCCCGGTCCCTTCAGGTTCGCGCTTCCGAAATATTCCCATGCCAGAGTTTCAGGGTTGTGGTACATGATTTGTATGGCGAGAGACTGGTAGGTCCCCGCGTTGCAAAGCTTCACGTAATCCTCGGCCCTGCCCGCCTCGTACGCATCAATGCCGATATAGCCTTCCGGCGCCTCGGGCATGGGATAGCTTATGCTTGGCCGCGACCAGAAGCACCCTCCGGCCACAATGGCTACCATCGTAGCCACAACGATTGTCTTTATGTTTTTCATTGTCTTTACCTTTCTTGGAGTTTGCCGACGTTGCATATTATACCAAAAATCCACTCCACGCGCAACCTGGCCGGTTAGCGGCTAAATGTGTTTACTATTGAGGCTGCTTACCATGTGGGCCAACCCCATAGTAAACCAGTCAGTCGGTATTTCTGCGCGGGCGGGTACGGAGGATTTCACCGCATTGATGATGCGCTGAAGGCGTTTCAGTTCATCCTGACGCGCGTCCCGCCGCTCGTAATCTCCGTCGGCCATTTCTTGCCTGCTGCAAGGTCAGGCTTCGAGCATGGAGACGATAGCGCCGACCGCGTCGGCCGGATCGACGATCTGGGTCTTGGACTTATCGTCGGCGCGGCGCTTTATCTCGACCCCTCCATTGGCGAGCGACTTCGCGCCCACGACCACGCGAACGGGAAAGCCGATAAGGTCGGCATCCTTGAACTTAACGCCAGGGCGCTCTTCGCGGTCGTCGACTATGACGTCCACACACTGCGATTCAAGGGCGGCCTCGATCTGACCGGCGATTGCAGCGACTTCGGGCACGCCCGGATCGAGAAGGCATATACAGACCTGAAAAGGCGCAACGGAAGCGGGCCAGATTATGCCGTCCTTGTCGTGGCACTGCTCAATCACGGCCTGGAGTGTGCGGCTCACACCGATTCCGTAGCAGCCCATGATCATCGTCTCCTCCTTGAGGTCGTCCGTCTTGAACACGGCCCTGAAAGCGTCCGAGTATTTGGTGCCTAGCTTGAACACCTGGCCGACCTCTATACCGCGCTTGGTCTTGACGGGAGCGCCGCATTTAGGGCAGGGGCCGCCCTCAGGGACGTTCGCGACCTCAACGTTCGCCGCGAAACCGCAGCTCTCGCACCATGTGAGGGCGTCCTCGCCGGCGTCAGCGATGACGTGGAACTCGTGCGTCAGGCTGTCGCCCATGTCGCCGCCGCTGGCCTCGACGGGCACGGCGGTCAAACCACAGCGGGAAAATATCTTCTTGTACGCACCGTACATCGTCCAGTATATCTTGTCGGCGTCCTCGGGATTCGTGTCGAAGCTGTAGGCGTCCTTCATCAGGAATTCCTTCGAGCGCATCAGCGAAAAACGCGGACGGGTCTCGTCACGGAACTTCCACTGTATCTGGTAGACGCATACGGGCAGCTGGCGATAGGAGGAAACGACGCCCTTGACGAGGTCGGTGACCTCCTCCTCGGCCGTCGGACCGAGGGCAGACTCCTTGCCGCCGTGATCCTTGAGCTTGAACATATTCGCGTCCATCTTCTCCCAGCGGCCTGTTGTGCGCCAAAGTTCGGAAGGCTGGAGGATAGGCATGACTATCTCCTGGGCACCGGTAGAGTCCATCTCTTCGCGAATGATGTTCTGTATTTTCTTCAGCGAGCGCATCGCGAGGGGGAGGTAGGAGTAAAGGCCCGCCGCGAGCTTGCGGATCAGCCCCGCGCGAACGAGGAGCTTGTGGGATTCAATCTCCGCGTCCGCAGGGACTTCGCGAAGAGTCTGTATGAGCTGTCTAGACCATTTCATTGCCTGTCATCCTTCTGTAGTTTGCCAAGGAGTCTTGCGCCACCTTGGCGAAAAGTGAATTGCCGTTCGAATCCATCGCGACCACGCCGCGGAAATCCACGACGTCGAAATGCCATATCGCCTCGGCAGCGCCGAACTCTTCAAGGAGGCTCACGTCGGCGACACGGCGGACCGAGGCGGCGGCGAGCGCGGCAGCTCCACCCACGGCCTGAACGTACACACAGCCGTACCGGCGCATCGCCTCGAGTGTAGCCGAATCCATTCCGCCTTTGCCGAGCACCAGCCGGACTCCCGATGCGGCGATGAAAGCGGGTTCGTAGGGATTCTCACGGACAGACGTGGTCGGGCCGGCGGCCTTGACACGCCATTCGCCGCCTTCCTTCACGACGACCGGTCCGCAATGGTAGAGCGCACCATCGCGGAAATCGACAGGAATGGGCTTTCCGTCGGCGAAATGCTTGTGAAATCTGTCGCGGCCGGTGTAGAGACGGCCCGTGATCGACACGTTCTCGCCAGCCTTTAGCGCGCGGATTGCCTTTTCGGAGAAAGGATATTCGAGGCGCGTCATGGCAGGATCGTCCTCCTGCGGCAGGCCCAGCACATGTAAGCGACTGTGACGAAGAAACTGGCCGGGACTCGCGGACGCGAGGCGATCTTCACTCCGAGAAGAGTCGTCTTGCCGCCAAGTCCCATCGGTCCTATGCCAAGCGAATTCGCATCGCGCAGGATATGCCTTTCAAGTTTCGCAAGGCGCGGATCGGAAGAGGAGGCGTCCAGACTGCGCAGCAGCTGTTCCTTGGCTGTTTCAAAGCCGGTGGCCCTGTCGCCGCCTATACACACGCCAAGGATTCCTGGCGCGCAACCATAGCCCTGCGCCTTGACAACCGCATCGAGAATGCATTTTCTCACGCCTTCCATGTCGCGCCCCGCGCCGAGCGAAGAGTCCGGCAGAGAATACTGGCGGGACATATTCTCGCTGCCGCCGCCTTTCATGAGGAGCGTTACTCCCGGCTTCTCGCAATAATGTATAACAGGCGCGCCTGGAGCGCAGTTGTCGTCGTGGGAGACGCCGGAAACGGAGTCTATGCAGTTCTTGCGCAGATATCCTTTCGCAGTGGCGGCAGCAACACCCCTTTCGATCGCCCTGCGCGTGAAACGTCTTTTGAGAGAATCGGAAACGAAAAAGGTCAACGTGCCGGTATCCTGACAAAGCGGAACGGACTCTTTCCTAGCAAGCGCGCAATTGTCGAGAATCGTCTTCACTATCATGCGCGCCGGAGAATCCTTCGCCTCGCGACGGACTGCTTTCTTCAGCGCGAACTCCACGTCGGCGGGAAGCGAAGTCGAAGCATCGCGCACGAGCGAGACTATCATTCCGGCGGCGTCCATATCTCAATCTACTCCCTGCCGACGAACTGAGTCTTCACCTTGAGCGCCTTCGCCATGGCGCAGGCGAGCGCTTTAACGCCGAGGGTCTCGGTTTCATAGTGCCCGAGAAGAGTCATTTTCATTCCGGCATTCTCGGCGGCAATTACGTCACCCCAGCTCGCCTCGCCCGTGACATACTCCTCGCAACCGAGGTTCTTCGCCTCCTCCGCGAATTCGCCGGCGCCGCCCGAGCACACGCCAATCTTGCGACCCTTCGGATCGGTTCCGACGAGTCCGATGACATTGCCGTGGTAGTTGAAGGCGGGCGAGATTTTCCTGAGTTTGTACTTTCTGGCGAGCTCGGCGTTGTTTCCGACTTTGGGGTTCGCGTCGAGGGGGAGATGTGAGGCGTAGATAGCGAGGTCGCCATCCATCGCGGCGCGGACTACATTGTATACGCCGCCGGAGATGTGCTTTATACCGCCGCCCCATGATATTCCGTGATGGACGACTAGGAGCTGCGCGCCGACTTTGACGGCGGCCGCGACACTCGCCGCGGAGGCGTCAACCGCAAAAGCGACGAGATTCACCTCGTCGCCTCTGCGCGATAGCTGGACTCCATTGTTCGATACGTCGTTGAACCGCGACGTCTCAAGGGTGGAATCCAGCCACTCGGCTATTTCCGCGAGCTTCACGCGTTCTTCTTTCCGTCCTCTTCCTCGAAGTCAGGCCTCTTGGCCTTGTACCACCAGAACATCACGGGAGTCGCAATGAACATCGAAGAGTACGTTCCCGCCACCACGCCGATGAGCATCGTTAGCGCAAAATCGTATATCGAGCCGTCGCCAAAGCAGAACAGTGCAAGAACCGCGAAGAATGTAGTTAGAGAGGTTATGACGGTGCGGCCTAGGCATTCATTCAGAGCCTTGTTGCAAACCGTGGCGAAATCTGCGCGCTTGTCGCGGGAAAGCCTCTCGCGGATGCGGTCAAACACGACTACCGTGTCATTGATTGAGTAACCGATGATCGTAAGGAGTGCCGTCACCACGATGAGCGACACCTGGCGACCACAGAGCGAGAAGAGTCCTAGCGATATAAGCGCGTCGTGCGCTAGGGCGACAATGCCGCCGAGACCGAAACCGAACTTGAAGCGGAAGCCCACGTAAACGAGAATCGCGACCAGCGAGAAGAGAACGGCCTTGGTGCCGGACTTCTTGAGATCCGCGCCGACCATAGAGCCGACCTCCTCGACGGAAGCGGGGACAATCTCCGCCTCGGGGAATTTCTCCTGAAGAAGTTTCGTCACGTGCGCGCCGACATCGCGGTTCTCCACTTCACGGCCCTTGGCCGATTCGGCGGATTCGCCGGTCTTGACGAGAAGCGTCGTGTTGCCGACTCCGCGCTGGTACTGGATCACAGTGGCGTTGTCGAACGGATCGAGCGTCGAGCGGATGTCGCCGACCGGGGGCTGCTTCGCCTCGTCCTGCGAAAGGTCGTAGACTATCGAGGTGCCGCCAGTGAGATCGACGGCAAGGACGCTCGCCGGGTTGACGGCGAGGCGGATGAAGAACACCGCTAGAGAAACCGCGATTATCGCGGCCGATACGACGAGGGTCTTCCTGCCGACGCGCATGAAGTCGTAATTCGGGTTCTTGAACACCTGGAGCATCCTGAACGGCTTGACGCGCTCTGGATCGACTGCGTGGTCGAAAACGAGGCGGGTGACGACCACTGCGGTGAACATCGAGATCACTACGCCGGCGGTGAGCGTTATCGCAAAGCCGCGCACGGGGCCGGTGCCGACGACAAAGAGTATTACGCCCGTTATGATCGTCGTGAGGTTGGAGTCGAGAATCGCGGTGAACGCGCGGCCGTAGCCGTTCGCTATCGCCTTGCCGGCAACGACGCCGTTCTTGAACTCCTCGCGGATGCGCTCGAAGATGAGCACGTTGGCGTCCACCGCCATGCCGAGCGTCAGGACAAGGCCGGCGATGCCGGGCATCGTCAGGACAGGCAGGGTCAAAGAGGCGCCGCCGCCCATCGAGGGATCCTGCGCGAAGACGCCGAGTATGTTCGCGACTATGACGAGCGCGGTCGGCAGAAGCGCTATGTCGAGGAAGAGCGCAATATCCGCGACAAGACCCGTGCGCCAGTAATAGATGAACATGAATATCGCCACGAGCAGGAAACCGATCGAGGCGGCCCAGATTCCTGAGCGTATCGCATCGTCACCGACCGTGGGAGCGACGGAGGTTTCGGCGAGTATCTTGAGCGGAGCGGGCAACGCGCCAGCGTTGAGGTCGCTCGCGAGTTGCTTCGCCTCGTCGATTGTGAAGCGGCCCGTGATCACGCCCTCCGCGCCGATTTCGCTCTGTATGATAGGCGCGGAAATCAGGGTATCGTCAAGGATTATCGCAAGCGAGCGGCCGCGGGCGGTCTTGTTCTTCGGGCCGCCGGCCTTGTAGTTGCGCGTGAGGGCGGAGAACTTCTTGCCTCCCTCGGAATCAAGGCGGAACTTCACCTGGAAGCCGCCCTTGAGCGCATCGCGCTCCCATGCGGCGGATTCAAGGTTGCTGCCGTCCAGTTCGACGTTGCGCGAAACGAAGTGCGGGATATAGGTGCCGTCCTTGTTGTCCTCGAGCATGAAGCGGTAGCGGTCGTCGGTCGTCTGGAACGACGCAAGGCGAGCGGCGAATCCTGGAGTCTGCGCAATTTCCGCATAGTTGGGGAGCCTCGCGTAGCCGGCACCCTTTCTCATGTAGCCTTCGGGCGCGACGTCCCTGTCGAGAATCTGCGAAACGCGATGCTCTTCTTTCGGGTGCGTAAGGCGGAACTCAAGATAGGCCATCGACTGGAGGCGCGCCTTGGCTTCTTTGCGGAGCTTCTCGTCCGCGCCCGGAAGCTGCACGATAAGCTGGTGCTTCTTCGGAAGCGATTGGATGACAGGCTCGTTGGTGCCCATAGCGTCCACGCGGCGGCGAATGACGCTGACGATATTCTCGTCACAATCCCGTAGCGTCTCCTCGATCTTGCGGTCGACGGCCGCCAAGTCGTTGGTAAGGGCGGGATTCTCTGCGAGTATGTTCTCGCGGAGCTTTTCCTCGTCCACTCCGAGCGTGAAGGAGGTGCCGCCCTTCAGATCAAGTCCAAGGCGGACCTTGTCCTTTGGCGGATTGGTCACGTGGACCGATACGGCCGCCAGAAGAAGAAGCACAAGCCACTTCCAGATGTTGTTGCGCATTGCGGAATCTTTAGCCATTGCGTTTGTCCTTTTTTGGAAAATCTTGTATAGTATACTAAATTTCTGCGTTCGCGGCAATAGGGCAGGGGAAAAAACCGGCAATTGCCCGTGCGACTTTTTCCGGCACAAGATCGTCTATCGGTTCGCCTGCGGCGAGCCGCCGCCTGACTTCGCTGGAGGATTCGCGCGTCCTTTTATAGCCGACGAACTCGCAAAGTTTCAGGAGCTCCTCGTGGTCCTTCCACTTGTCGATGTTCTTCAGCGCGTCGTCGCCGGTTATGAACCAGAACTTCGCGCCGGGGTTCTCCGCCGCGAGGGCGCGCATCGTATCGATAGTGTATGAAACTCCTTCCTTGCGGAGTTCACGGTCGTCCACGACAACCTGCGGCAAGCCGGCGAAGGCGAGCTTTACGAGTTCAAGGCGCTGCTCTGCGGCGAAGAGCGTCTCCTTTTTGAACGGCGAGAGGGAAGTCGGAATCACTATAACCTTGTCGAGGCCGACACCCTCCATTGCCATCCTGACCGCACCCACGTGGCCGGAGTGGACCGGATCGAAACTTCCTCCGTATACGCCTATCTTCACGCGAGAGCCTTGCTTCTGGCCGCCGCCGCAGAGAGGGTCCTGGCGACGATATCCTCGAACGCGCCGCCCTTCGCGAGTTCTTCCATCCCTGCAGCGGTGGTCCCGCCCTTCGTGGCGACCCCAGCAATGAACTCCGCGAGATCGATGCCGCTTTCGTTCAGGAACTTCGCGGTTCCATACATCGTCTGCGCGGCGAGAAGTTTCGCGACATCCTTCTTGAGGCCGAGTTTCGCCCCGGCCCGTTCCATCGCCTGCTGCATGTACGCGAAATACGCGGGGCCCGATCCGCTCAGCGCCGTGACCGCGTCAAAATCGCGTTCCTTCAGGATGACGGTCTTCCCGGCGCCGGAAAGAATCGCCGCGACGGCATCGACAGCCTTGGAATCGGCGCCTTTCGCGGGGCATATCGCGCACATCCCGGCCTTGGCCCTCAGCGCAAGGTTGGGCATAACCCTAACTAGGCCGCACTTCCTGCCGAAAGCCTTGCGGAGTTTTGCGAGGGTCTTGCCGGCGACGATCGAGACAAGAGTCTTTTCCGCAGTAAGCGAATCTCTTGTCGCGGCTGCGACCGAGTCGACATCCTGCGGCCTTACAGCGAGAAAGACGATATCCGACTTCTTCACGGCCTCGTTCGCGTCGGCCGTGGTTCTCACGCCATGCTTGCGGCCCATTTCCTCGCGGCGCGCGTCGAGCTTTTCCGCCATGATGACATTCTTTTTCGACGGCATCGCGGAAAGAATCCCTTCCGCCATCTTGCCGGCACCGATGAATCCGATCTTCATTCTTCCGTTTTCCCTTTTTATGCCAATGCCGCCAGTACTTCAGGTAGCAACTGTTTCTTTCTGGAAAGGACGCCCGGCATGAGAAGAGTGCCCTCGGCACTCTTTCTGTACGGCAGCGCGCGCCGGACGGCCTCCGCCCCGCAATAGAGAAGTTCCGAGGAACCGCGCACCGGATCGGTGACCATCAGCGCGCAGAAGTCGAGCCCCTTCTGGCGCATCGCCGTTTCCATGGCCGCGGATAGTTCCGGCATATGCTGGTGGAATAGCGCCATGTTCGTCTCCTCGATCTGCGCCAGAACAAACCTCATGCCGCCTTCGTGGTAGGTTTTCGCATCGCTCGCTATCGCCTGTTCGGCGGTCATCGACTGGAGGGGCGATTCGACGGAGGACATACCCGCCATTATCGATTCGGCCGTCTCGCCGCATATCTTCTCCAGCCACGTACACATCGCGCGGTCGTCGTCCGTCGTGGTCGGCGACTGGAAAAGAAGCGTATCGGCGACAATGCCTGCTATGAGGATGCCCGCAGTTTCCCGCGTAGGCCGCTCGCCCGTTGCGCGGAACATCTTCGCCACAAGCGTGCAGGTGGAGCCTACGACGTCGGCGGTATAGCGGATCGGCTCCTTTGTGGCGGCGAAGGAGATGCGGTGGTGGTCCACCACTTCTATCACGGGCACTTCGTCGAGACCCGGAATCCCCTGGTCGGTTTCGTTGTGGTCCACGAGTATCATCCTGAACGGCGGCTCCTCGGCGAATGCGCGCTTGAGGAGGGTTCCCATCAGCACGCCATTCTCGTCCACGACGGGGAAGTGGTTGTGGGAGTTTCTCAGCGTGGCTAGGCGAATGTCGTGGACAGGGTCGCTTTCGAGGAGCGTCTGCGCGCAGTGGTGGAGCGGCGCGCGGCCGACGGGAATCGTCAAGTCTCCGCGCGAGAGGAAAAGATTGAGAAGCCTGGCGGGCGAGAGCATTCCGATAAACTTTCCTTCGCTGTCGCGCACGGGCAGGCTCGATTCGCCTATCGACTCCAGCTTGCGAAGCGCGTCGACGAGAGAACTCGACGAATCGATCATCGGCAGGTTCTTGTCGATAAGATGACGTACGCGGACGTAGACGTCCCGCTTCGCCCGCACCGGAGCGACGCCGAAATGCTCGAACACCCACCTCGCCTTGTCGGGGAGGCGCCCCGCGCAGATGGCCTCCACATCGGCCATGCCCGTCCTGCGCCGCAAATCGGCGAGGGCGTACGCGCTCGTCACGGAATCGACGTCCGGATTGCGGTGGCCGCAGATGTATGTTTTCACTTCTTTTTTTCCTTCGTCTGGCGGCCGAAAATGTATATCCTGTTCTCCTCGCCGCGAATAAGCCGCCCTATGTTCGAACGGTGCTTCCATATGACGAACAACGCCATCGCGGCGACTAGTATCGCCTGCGGAAGGTCGTCCGTCCCGGCGCAACCGAGCCATTTGAACCAAACTCCGGCAGCGAGGAAAGCGGCCGCCATGCACGATCCGAGCGAGATGTAGTGCGACGCCGCGAAGAACGCGACGAACACGAGGAACGCCACGCCCACGAGCGCCGGGACGAGCGCGACTAGCATTCCGAACGCGGTCGCAACGCCTTTGCCGCCCTTGAACTTCATGTACAGCGTGAGCATGTGGCCGACAACACACATTACGCCCACGACGAGAGGGAGGCTGGCCGCGCCGCCGCCGAAACGACTGGCCGCCAACGTAGGCAGGAAGCCTTTCAGGAAATCGCATGCGAAAGCGAGAAGACCCCATTTCTTGCCGACCGTCCTGAACACGTTTGTCGCTCCGATATTCCTCGAGCCCACAGTGCGGACATCAATGCCACGCATCTTCCCTATCAGGAATCCGAAAGGTATCGCGCCTGTCAGGTACGCAGCGATCGCCCATGCGCAATATGTCACAGCCTCATTCATCTCAACCTCCTTCTCCGAAGAGTTTTTCGAGTATCATTTCAGCCGGTGTTTTGGCCTTCTTCGCATTGTTGCAATCCTTGCAGCACGGCACGCAATTCGACTTCACGCTCGTGCCGCCCCGCGCTACGGGGATGACGTGGTCCATCGTAAGGTTCTCGCGCCCTACAATCTTCCCGCAGTAGTGGCAGCGGCCTTTCGCGATTTCGTTCTTCCACCACTGGCTCGCCCTGAGTTCGCGCGCCCTTTCGCGCTCGCGCTTCACGTGCGCCGGATCGGCCGTCATCTCAATCCACTCCGCCATCACGCATGGTCCTTTCCGATGAACTCGCAAGGCGCCTTCTTCGCCAGGAGGCCCTGCACGAACCTTACGCCGTACGTCACGTGGCTCGCCACTACTCCAGCGGCCGTCAGGAGCCATGTTGCGGGGTTGAGGGAAACCGTTGTAAGAAGGACAAGCATGAGATATGCGAGCATCGGCACGGCGATCAGACCGAGCCGCAAACAGAACAGCCAGGCCGGAAGTACATTTGGCCACGGTGCCAGTATAAGTGCCGCCCAAACGGCGAGATATGCGACGAATAGCGAAGGGATGAAGTAGCTGAAGTGCAGCGAATTCGACGGATATCGCTTGACGAAATACCCTCTGTGGAAGCCATACCGGCCGAGCTGTCTCAGGTGCGGGGCGAAGAGCGCACGGCGGTGGTGGTTAACAACTATCCAGGGATCGTACGTTATCCTGTACCCCGAGTCGATCATGTCCTTGCAAAGGAGAGTATCCTCGCCCGGCCAGAAATCCGTCCTGTAACCGCCTACCCTCTCCAGCAGAGACTTGCGAACGAAAAGATTGCAGCTGGGAAAGTCGTCCACGTCTCGCCTCACGCCGCCAGCCCTGTATCTGTAGCGGTAGTTTCCGCTCACGAGCGGATTGCCGTAGACTCTGCCGCCCAGCCGCGACATGTAAGGATCGGAAGGCGGCGTTACACCCGGCCCGCCGACAGCGCCGATCTTTTCCTCGCCGAAATACTTCATCGCGTTTGCGAGCCACTCCGGCTCGGGGTAGGCATCGTCGTCTATGAACGCCACAATATCGCCCTTCGCCGCCTTTATGCCGAGGTTGCGCTTCTCGGCCGGACGTACCTTTCCGGTCGGGATGATGCGGACGTTTGCCGGGAGGGCCCGGACGGGAACATCCGGACCTTCCGCGTCGGGAAGGACTAGCATCTCCCAATTCCCGTACGTCTGCTGCGCCATGCCCTTGACGCACTCGTCCAGCATCCAGC
>JAGCPM010000011.1 GCA_017965685.1 Kiritimatiellia bacterium
AAGCTACAATCCCCTTCCGTGCCATTCCGTGTCGGCCGTCAGGCCGCTTCCGTGTCCGGGCGCGACGGCAGGCCGCAGGCCGAATGCGGAGAATCGCGGCAGACGAGGCGAAGGCCTCAAGTCTTGCCAAGATTCGACGCATTCAAGACCGTATCGCGGTTGCTGACGTGCACGGCTTCAGTGGTCACGCGTTAGCGTCCGCATCCAACTGCTTTTTCAGGTTAAAACAGGCTACTGCGCAGCAAAAAAGGTTTTGGTGCCCAGCGGAGCATGCTTTGGTGCGCAGCAGAACAACTTTTGGTGCGCACCAAAATGTCTGGCGGTGCGCACCAGCGTAGAAAGTTGCTTACTCCAGAGCTCCGAGTTCTGGAGTGACCTTTTACGTGGTTGCTATGGGGTATGCCCTATAGTAAACCGATGAGGCTTTTCGCGCGAGAGGCGGCGACCGTGCTTTAAAGCGTCACGGCTCAAGCGTTTTGGGTGAATTCCGGCATAGTCTCTTCGGCGGACGCGTTCACGCCCTTCGGCCGGACCAAGCGCAGGAAGGTGAGGAAGACAATCTTCAGATCGAGCGCGAGGGATAGATTATCGACATACTGGACCTCGTACGAGAATTTCTCTTCCCATGAAATCGCGTTGCGCCCCATGACCTGCGCGAGGCCGGTTATGCCCGGCCGGACTTCGAGTCTTCTTCGCTGGCTCGCCGAATAGCGCGGAAGGTAGCGGACGGGCAACGGGCGGGGTCCGACAATCGCCATCTCGCCCTTGAGGACGTGCCAGAATTGAGGGAGTTCGTCGATGGAGAGCTTGCGGAGGATTCTCCCCGCGCGAGGGGTGCGCTCGGCGTCGGAACCTTCGCCGGGGCGCATGGTGCGGAGCTTGAACATCCTAAACGGAACGCCTCCGCGGCCGCTTCGCATGTCGGTGAAAAACACAGGCCGGCCAAGGAAAACAAGCACCGCAAGGACTCCGAACGCAAGCAGAGGCAACCAAAGCGGCGCCGCGGCGAGCGTAAACAAAATTTCAAAAAATCTTTTCATGCGCACATAGTATACCAAAAATATGATATACTATCCAAGCAGAAAGGAATACAATTGTCATGAGAGACCTTTTCATCGTGGGAGCCGGCGGCTTCGGGCGTGAAGCCATCTGGACGGTCGAGCGCATAAACTCGCTCTCGCAGCAGCCCGCATGGCGCATACTCGGATACGCGGATAACGATCCGAAGTGGAAAAAGGGACAGAACTTCGAGGGCTACCCGATACTCGGCACGCTCGACGAGGCGGACCGCGACTATCCCGGAGCATCGGTCTTCATCGCACTCGGCAACAACAAGAAGCGCGCGGAAGCCTACAAGCGCCTGCGCGGACACGACTTCCCGGCTATCATCGATCCCAAGGCGCAGATTTCGCCCACGACCGAATTCAAGCACGGCAACTTCATCGGCGCCGGCGCGGTGATCCAGGTCGGCAGCGAACTGGGCAAGTTCGACATCGTCGGCTCCAACGCCGTCATCGGGCATGACGCGGTGCTCGGCGACTTCGTCAACATGGGTCCCGGCACGGTCATCGCCGGCGGCTCGAAGGTCGGCAACGGGGTATCCTTCTACGCCAACAGCGCCACGATGCCGCGCGTCACTATCGGCGACGGCGCCACGATCAGCGCGGGCACAGGCGTGAAGAGCGACCTCGCCGCGGGCGAATCGATCTAAGTGCCCATGAAGTGGGTGCTCTACAACCTCGCATTCGCCATAGCGTTCCCTTTCATGCTGCCGGGCTTCCTTGCAAGGATGCTCCGGCGCGGGGGCTATGGCGCGAGGATGGGCGACAGGTTCGCCCTCTACCCGCCAAACGTCTGCGACAGGCTGGGCGAAGGCGGCAGGATCTGGGTGCACGCAGTATCCGTCGGCGAAGTGCAGGTCGCGCTTCAACTCGTGCGAGCGTGGCGCGAGGTCGATCCATCGGTAAAATTCTGCTTCTCGACGACATCCTCGACCGGATGGCGCACGGCCGAGGCGGGCCTCGATCCCAATGACGTACTAATATACAATCCCCTAGACTTTCCGAACTTCGTCAAGAGCGCGCTCAAGACGGTGAAGCCGCGCGCGATAATCCTTACCGAAAGCGAAATCTGGCCCGTGTTCATCCGCAAGGCGCGGAAAATGGGCATACCGCTCTTTCTCGTGAACGCCAGAGTCAGCGACAGAAGCGCGCCGAGATACGCCAAGACACGCTGGCTCTTCAAGGACGTATTCGGCGCGTTCGCGCGAATCTTCGCGCAAAGCGATCTCGACCGCAACAGGCTTCTCGCGGCCGGTGCGCCCAAGCAGACAATTGAAGTCACCGGCAGTTTCAAGTTCGACGTTGCACACCGCAATCCCGCAAAGGAGGCGGAGCTCAGGGTGTGGACCGGCGGCAGGGAAAGAATTCTCCTGGGCGGCTCCACTTGGCCCGGCGAAGACGCGATACTCCTCGACATCCTCAAGACTCTCGACGGCGTTACGCTAATCCTCGCGCCAAGGCATTTCGAAAAGGCGGACAAGGTTGAGGAAAACATCCTCGCCGCAGGCTTCGGGTGCATCCGCCGCTCGCGCGGAGAATCGGCGGCGAACCCCGGAAAGAATGCGCGGACCGGCGCGCCGAACGTATTCCTCGCCGACACGACCGGCGAGCTGATGGGGCTCTACGGAATCGCCGATGCGGTATTCGTGGGCAAGTCGCTTTGTGAGCACGGCAGCCAGAATATGATAGAGCCCTGCCTTTGCGGAAAGCCTACAGTCGTAGGGCCCTACACGGAAAACTTCAGGCCGGTGATGAGCGACCTTCTTTCCGCGAATGCGATAATCCAGGCGAAGGACGCCGATGAAGTCGCCGCGACCATACGCGACTGGTTCGCGAACGGAGACGGCGGCCTCGGCAAACGCGCGGAAGAGGCCGTGCTGCGCAGGAGGGGCGTCGTTCCCAAATGCATAGCGGCAATCAGGGAAATGATTGGCAACCGGCCGAAAGGCAAAAAACATGGGTGGGGAATCACGGCCGCAAGCTACGCACTTGGACTCGCGTTCATCGTGTTCGCGGCGTGGCTCGCATTCTTCAGGAAAGGCGAAGCAGTTCCGGCAACCGCGGCCGAATACAGATACGAACCGGTCCGCATCGTTTCCGCGTACGCAACGCTCGCCGAAATGCCGGAAGCCCTGACGTTCACTATCGCGGACGCTTCGGCGGCGGACCTCGCGCCATACTACAAAAACGCATCTCTCAAGGCGGTCACGAACGAAACGGCGAAAGCCGATATCGCCGTTTTTACGGCCGACAGGTACCGCAAAGAACTGAAGCACGTGTTCAGGCGCGTCAGCGAGGGCGGCCTTGCGACGATACTGCTCGACATGCGCAGGATGACCGTCGGCGATTTCGGCAAGATACTAAAGGCCGTTCCGGGCGAGGACGTGCATTTGTGGATGCCGAGCGACAATGATTGGGTGCTTGTTGCGAGGGAAACGGCGACTGTGCGTCCTCTGGACGCGATACTCGACCTGTTCGCGCGAGAGACGGCTTTCGAGGATCTCGCGAGGGGGAAGTGCGAGTCGCTCCCCGACCTGTTCGCAAGCTACGTGGGCCGACGCGAAGAGATAGCCCCTGCTGTCGCGGGCGACCTTTCGGCAAAGGCGAAATGCGAATATTTCGTGCCGGAGAAAGCCCCGCTGATAGACTGGATAGAGTCCGGCGCTACCGACAAGGACATCTGGGAGGCAACCGGCAGCCAGATCAGCGGCGTGCAGGCCGTCCGGCGAGAAATCATCAAGGGCAGCATGCTGGGGGTGCAGAAACGAAAGATCGAGGACGCCTACGACATATGGGCGAAGGCGATCAGGAAGAACCCGAACGACACCATGCTGCTTTCGCGTCTCCATCTTCTCGCGGTGAACGCGAGCGCGGCCGAGAAACTGGGCAACTGGGCTCTGGCGGCGAAGTGCTACGAGACGATGATCGCCGTGCGGCCTACCGACGCCCCTGCAATAAGGAAATACGGCCAGGCTTTCCGGAACCTTGGACGCCCCAACATTGCCGAGATGGCCTTCCGCCGCGCGGACGAACTGGAAAAGGCGGCAGCAAAATGACGTCCTGCATCACGAGCTTCTTTGCCGCATCCGCCCTTGGATGCGGCAACGCGGAATCGTTCGCGAACTACATGCGCGGCGAAGCGCCGGGAATGAAAAGAATTTCAGGCGACATTCCGGGCAGGGAGATATTCTTCGGCTCAGTCGAAGCCCCGCTTCCTGAAATCGCGGAGAAGCGCTGGAACATGCGTACCAACGCCCTTCTCAAGCTCGCCTTCGACGACATGGCCGGGCGGATTGAACAGGCCAAGAGGGAATACGGCGCGGCAAGGATCGGCATAGTCCTCGGCGCGAGCAACACGGGAATCGACGAGGCGGAAAACTTCGTCGACGTATGGCTCGACAAGGGCGAGAAACCAGACGCGATGGACTTCTCGATGATAGAACTTGGAACTCCTTCCCTGTATCTCAAGGAGATTGCGGGAACCGAAGGCCCTGCGTACACGGTCTCGACAGCATGTTCTTCTGCGACAAAGGCATTCGGCGCGGCGAAGAGGCTGATGGAAAACGGAATATGCGACGCCGTCATCACGGGAGGCGTAGACGGGCGCTGCAGATTCGCCATGAACGGCTTCAACGCGCTCGGCGCGCTGAGCGAGGGGAGGTGCAGGCCGCTCGCGCCGGACAGGGACGGGATAAACCTCGGCGAAGCGGTCGCGCTGTTCATTCTTGAAAAGTCCGGCGACGGCCCGAAGGTCCTTTCTGTAGGGGAATCTTCCGACGCATACCACGCAACCGCGCCAGATCCCGACGGAAACGGCGCCGAGGCGGCGATGCGGGAGGCTCTTGCGATGGCGGGGCTCAAATCTTCGGCGGTAGATTACATCAATCTGCACGGAACGGGAACTCTGGCGAACGACGCAATCGAGATGAAGGCCGTGAAGAGGGTTTTTGGCGAAGAGACACCCTTCATCGAGTCCACAAAATAGCTGACGGGACATTGCCTTGGGGCGGCGGGAGCGATCGAGGCCGCTATATGCGCCATGCGCATACTGAAAGGCAAATCGCGCACCGCCATAAGCAACTCTTTCGCATTCGGAGGGTCAAATGCCGCAATCGCAATATCGGCTTGAAGACGTTCTTCCGCACCGCCCGCCGATGATGCTCATCGACCGCATCGTCGAGTGCGACACGAACGACGGAACCATAACCGTCGAAGCAGTTATAAGGGAAGAGTGGACCGATTCGGTAAGCGCCATAGAACTGATGGCCCAATCCGCCGCAGCGCTAGCCGGAGCGGCAGATATAGCGTCCGGCCACAAAGGGAAGGCGAAACCCGGATTCCTTCTCGGCACCAGAAAGATGGAGCTTTTCCTGCCAGCGTTCAAAGCCGGGGAAATCTGCACCGTAAAGGTAAGACGGATATTCAACGATGCGGAGACGGCGAGCTTCGAATGCTCGGTGGAAAGATCCAACGGCACGACAGCCGCCACCGCGACCCTCAACGCCTACAGGCCGCCGGACATCGCGGCATTCCTATCAGAACTCTGACGCGTCGAGATACCGCGACCCGTCGAACGAAACGTCCTTGCCCTCGCAAAGCCATTTCGTGAGCTCCTTGAGCTCTGAGTCGCCAAGCCCGCTCTTTGGCCATGCGATATTCTCGGTATGTCCGTCGGCGAATACGACATGCGCGAACTTCGTTTTCTTGCCGGATGAATGGTTGAATCCGATGACCTCGGAGTTCTCGTACTGCAAAACGCAGTCGCACTTCTCGCCTGCGCCCGTGGAAAAATCGGCCTCGCGCTCCACGCCCATGAAGCCGAGTTCGGCGAACAACAGCCGCCTGTCGGCGCGTTTGAGCTGACCGTACCATCTGCGGGTAGGCGATCCGTGCCAGCCGAAGTAGCTGTTCATCACATAGCTCCACGCAGGATCCAGCGCATGAGGCATTTTCCGGACATGCACCGGGCAGCGGAAGGTGTTGCGATTGCCGCTTATGTACTTGAAAAGAACGCCGTTCGTATACGCATATTCGCGGGCGGTAGCGGTCTGATCGTATGCGCTCGTGTACCACCCGCTGTTTGCCGTTTTCGAAGAAGGCTTGCTTGCGTACTTGCCTTCCGAATTCCAGCTAAGCCAGCCGGGAATCTCGTAGTAGACCGACTTGTGGTTGGCCGAGGTGCCCGATCCGGATCTTTCCATCTTGATCTTTTCGATGCCTCCGGCCAACGGATAGTACTCTGACGACATGCCGTAAGACTGGCAGGCCGAGGCGAGGTTCTTCATGTTGGTGAGGCACTGCGCGTTGCGGGCGGATTCGGAGCTGCCGCTAAGCGAACTGATCAGCACACCTGTGAGGATGCCGAGGATTCCTATCACGACGAGCATTTCGACGAGCGTAAAGCCCTTGCGGGAATTCATTGTCATTTTATCACTCCAGTGGCTTGTAGAAAAGAACCCTTGTGCGGTGCGGCGCGCCGGACGGCCCTTCAGGGTCGCGCCAGACCAGCGCCACGGCCCTCGCGCCCAGCTGGGGCGGCACCTTGCTCATCGAACCGCCGCCCATCATCATCGGCTCGGCCCTGACGAATATCAGGAAAAGCTGCTGCCTTGCCGCGAAGCAATCCTTCCAGTAGCCGTAGAGGAATTTCCTGTCAATGTCGTAGATTTTCGAGCCTGTGATATCAACCCCGGCAAGTTTGTCGGCCGTATCGGTATTCCATCCAAGTTTCCTCCACGCAGCTTCCCAATTGGTGGGCGATTGTCTATAGGGAACGCTCTGGCCGGGCTCGAGTTTCTGGCCAGTTTCGCCCGCTCCGGACGCACCGCCGATCTCCTCCATGAAAGCAAGGGCGATATCCTCCAGCTTGGAATACTCTATCTTCGCGTTCGAATTGTACGCGTTCCAGGCATAGTTCTTATTGAAAGTTGCGGCATCGGCATCTTTGAAGAGGCTATCCTTCTTCACCCTGGAATCCGTGTTGGTGCTTGCCGCAGCCCAGTCTACGGGAGTATTGGCGAACGCCGCCATCATTATGTTCAAGTCGGTAGTGTACGGATTCACATGATAGCCAGATTCGCCGCAGGTAAAGCCGACGCCCTCGAAATCGTCGTTCCATATATCATACGTCTTCCACATGAGACCTTGATTGAGAACAGTCGAGTAAGACATATCCAATATCGCTCTTCCGATGGGGCTGGCATAATTGCCCATTATGGGATCTGCGCCATGATCAGACAGGCTTGTAAGACGCGGCAGGAAGGCGAGCTCGTATACAGACTGCATATACCCCTGATCGCTGGTATTCATGAAAATATCCCTGACTCCATAACGGCTCTTCACATTGCTTATCCAGTCGGCGGCGGAAATGGCATCCGCGCAATACCATGATTCGGGCTCGTGGTTGAAACGGGGATCGTCGACAAGAATAGCTTTCTTCGAAAG
>JAGCPM010000142.1 GCA_017965685.1 Kiritimatiellia bacterium
CACGCAGACGAAATCGCGCTCGGGGATTCCTCCAGACTTCCTGAATATTCCCCTCAACGCACGTGCAAGAGGATCGCCCTCGATCTTCCTGAATACGGAAGTCCTCACTTGCGTGGGATCCTTCTTCATCGCCGCACCCATGGACGAAAACAGCCTGACATTCCCGAACGACAATGCATGTCGGACAAGCGCCGCCTTGTCCACGAGAGAATCGATAGCGTCCACTACGAAATCACAGCTTCCAAGATCAAACTCTCCGGCGTTCTGCGGCGTGTATGCGCACGAACGGACGTCGAGGACGATATCGGGGTTGATCGCCTTCAATCTCGCCGCCATTACCTCGACCTTTATTTCGCCGACATTTCCGTCCAAGGCCATAAGCTGTCGGTTGAGATTCGACGGCGCAATGGCATCGGGATCGACAATCATCATTTCCCCTATGCCGGATCTGACAAGAGCTTCCGCGCACCAGCCGCCAACGCCGCCAACGCCGAATACGGCCACTTTTGTCCGCGAGAGTCTTTCCATACCCTCGCGAGAGAACATCGCCTCGATCCTGTCGAACCGCCCTTCCATGCAAATCACTCTTTCCTTCGCCAGCGGTGGGTGCTTTCCCCGCGAACGGCGAAACGTTCTTCCTCTCCGAGGCGGCCGATCTCGCGCACTCCGGGCGTATCCACGACCATCGCGCCAGACTTGAGCATGAAGAGTGTCCGCGAAGTGGTCGTGTGGCGTCCCTTTCCGCTCCACTCCTGCACGTCCTGCGTCGCCGCAATCTCGTCCCCGGCAAGGGTATTGAGGAATGTGGATTTGCCGACGCCCGACGACCCCACAAGCGCGACGGTGCGGCCAGGGAGGAAATGGTGCGCGAGCGAAGCGAGACCTTCGCCTGTCAACGACGATATGGCCGCGAGTCCCGCTCGCGAACCTATCGCTTCCTTGAGCTCCGCAATCCGCTCTTCGTCGCCTTCTTCAAAAAGATCCATCTTCGTGATCACGACCACTATTTCCGCATCGCCGCAGGACGCCGCGAGATCGAGATACCTTTCAATGCGCTCTACGGAAAAATCCTCGTTCATGGACATCATCACGAAAAGCGAATCGAAATTCACGGCGAGCACCTGCGATTTGCGCCTCGCCGAGGGATCCTTGCGCTCGAACAACGACCTGCGCGGCAACACGGCCGTAATCATCGAATCGCCGTGCGGATTGTAGACGTAGCGGACGAAATCGCCCGTGACCGGACTCACCGCGTCTTCGCCGAGAAAGGCGGACTTCTTCTTGCGGGCAATCGTCTCGCCGCCCGCTTCGTCGCAGACGATATGGTAGTAGTCGCCGTGGGCGCGGACTACGCGCGCGACGCCTCGACTCTCCCCGCCGCGCCAGCCGTAGAGCCGCGCGACGCTGCCATCAGACCGCGAATGGTTCGACGAAGGCATCCTTGAAGTCGTAAAGCGCGGGGAAAGTCCCGCCATACATGCCGTCGGCGTCGAAGAGCAATTTCGCCTCGACGAGATTCTGGATTACCTCGCCGATATCCTGGCATTCCTTGAAGCCCCACTCCTCGAGCACCATCGCCGACATCGGACCGTAGCGGTCGAGAACATAGTCCCTGAAATCATCCACGATCTCTTCCGGCGTGGGCTGCCTCTTCAGGTCGTCGACGAGTTCCTTGATGACCTGCCCCACCAAACAATAGGCCCGCGCGTTGTAGCGCGGGTCCTTGGCTGCAAAGCCATCGAACAGTTCAGGTTCGATGTCCATCGCGAATGCGAACGGATTACCAGCGCGTTTCGCGCCTGGGACCGCGATCGCCGTATCCGCCGCGACCGTATCCGCCGCGACCGCCGCGATCGCCATATCCGCCGCGGCCGCCGTATCCGCCGCGACCCTCTTCGCGAGGCTTCGGCTGCGACTCGTTCACGCGCACCGTGCGGCCGTCGAGTTCATGACCGTTAAGGGCGTCTATCGCGGCCTGCGCCTGTGCGGCGTCGGGCATCGTGACGAAGCCGAATCCCTTGCTGCGACCGGTCATACGATCGGTCACGACCCGTACGGCAGTAACTTCGCCGAAAGGTGCGAACGCTGCCTTTAATCCTTCGTCAGTCGTCGCATAAGCGAGGTTACCAACATAGATTTCCATCTGATTTGTTCCTTGTGTGTTCTGTCTCCCGGCCCGAAAGCACCCGCCTCCACGGCCAAGATGTTGCGTAGTTTATCAATTTTCCCCCCGCTTCGTCAATGGGGTATCGAACTTTATCGAAAATACCGTGCCGTCGGGAAAGGTCGCCTTGAGGGTCCACGAAGGGAAGGTTCCGTCTGCCTCGACGCGCGAAAGGACTTTCTTCAGCCGCGCATCGGACGGCTTCGCGAGCACGTGGAACGGAGCCTCGTCCCCTTCTCCATCCTTCTTGTACATGCTGTCGAAGGCTTTGAAGAAATCGCCGAAGTCGCCTCTCTCGAGCGCATCGAACCGCGCAGCGAAGGGAAGAGACGAAAGCGGCTTCTCCACGAATTCATCCTCGTTCGAATAGACATACTTTTCCCTGTCGGCCCAAAAGAGGGAATCGAAAGGCTCCGTCACGCGCCACTCGAAATCCCTGCCCGGTCTTATCGCGAAAGTCCCCTCCGAGACGAACTTTTCGCCGGTAGGCAGAATCTTCGTCTGCACAAACGCGCCGCGAGTCTCGTTCGTCCGCGCAAGGTGGCGCGCGATGTCTTGCGGGACCTCAACGGCGAAATTCGCAATCAAAAGACAAGCGAACCCGAAGAGCATACATCCTCTCCTTTCTTGAACGCGTAAAATATTTCGCCGTCGCCCTTTTTCTCGAGAACGATTGTCACGTTGTCGCCCGGACGTATCACCCGCATGAACTTCATGCGCCGGACCGACTTCAGCGCAATCTCCCGCCCGAGCATCTTCTCCGCATGGCAGTGCGCAAGTTTGAGCTGCATCACGCCGGGCATTATCGGGAAACCCGGGAAATGTCCCTGGAAGAAGCTCTCGCTTCCGTCGAACTTCAATTGAGCACTGTAAGGCATTTCACTATCTCCGAATGCACAACCTTGCCCTGCGCGTTCCTCGGAAGGCTGCCGACGAACCTCCATCTTTTGGGGACAGTCCCCTTCGGGAACACCGGAAGAAGGAGCTTGCGCATCTCCAGCACACTCCTCGGCACGCCCGCGAGAACCGCGCCGAGCATCGGCCCCCTTTCGCCCTCGATCACCGCAAGCGCGCATTCCCTGAAGCCGAGCGCAACGACCTTCTCCTCCATCTCCGCGAGATTGACACGCTCCTCGTTTATCTTGACGAGCCTATCCATGCGCCCAAGAAGCCTGAAGCGCCTTCCCGACGAATCCATCTCGACGCCATCGCCCATCAGATAGCTTTTCCGGAACGAGAACGGCGAACGAACGAGAAGCCGACCTTCTTCCACCGAAACCTTCACCGGATCGAACGTCTCCCAAAGACCATCGCCTCTTCTGGACGCTATTCCGCCGGTTTCCGTGGAACCGTATATCTGCCGCGGCTCGACACCGAAGATTCTTTTCGCAGCCTTAGACACATGATCAGAAAGCATTGCGCCGCTGGTCGTTATCTCGACCGCGTTCCCAGGCACATCGTACTGCGAGGCGTAGGCGGCGAACCGCGAAAGGAAGCTCGGCGTAGTAACCAGAAACACCTTTGCGCACTCCTTCATCTTCGCGACAAGCTGCTCCGGAGAAACTATCGTTTCCAGATCGGCCCTGCAACCGAGCGCCTTCGGTAGCATAACGCGCCAAAGGGTGCCGTACATGTGGCTTTCCTCGACCGTCGCCAGAAAGACCGGCTTCTCGGCACCGCCCCACGCTTTGAGGTAGTGGTCGCGGTGCATGGCCGTCTCCTTCGCGAGCGATTCGAAGGTCTTAACAATAGTCTTTGGTCCGCCGGTCGAACCGCTGGTGTGGAACGTCACGGAAAATCTCTTGCGGCGGATCCGCCCCTCGACAAGGAAAGTCAGCGCGACGATGGCCGGCGTTGCGAAAGAAAAACGCCAGTCTGTCGCGGCGATGGCGGTAGTGCAAATGAGTATCGCGAACCAGACCCAAGTCAGCCGCCGGCAATACTCCTCCGCGCCGTCAGGCGTTATCCCGCCGGATATCCGCCGCGCGAAAACGAGGCAGAGCGGAACGCGCCCCGGCAGAAGCGAGAACCCGAAAAGCGCTGCGAATACGGCCGAAAGCATCAGCCGGCCATATATTTCCCGACCAGCGCAACGGCGTCGCCCATCGTGCGAATCGCCTTGAACTCTTCAACCGAGAGCTGCTTGCCGATTTCCTGCTGAAGGCGCACGAAAAGGTCCACCGCATCGATCGAATCGAAGTCGAGATCCGTGAAGAGGTTCGTATCCTTCGTCACGCCCGACACGTCGATCTCAAAGTCCTTTTCAAGGACGGATTTTATCTTTGCTTCTATTTCTTCAGGTGTAGGATTCATTTCGCGCCTCCAGATACGAATTCCGCGAGAGTCTTCACGGAATGGAAAATCTTCTTATTCTCGGCCGGATCCTTCGAGAAAGCCACGCCGAATTCTTTCCTTATCGCCATGCCCAGTTCCAGCGCATCGATGGAATCCAGCCCCAGCCCGTCGCCGAAAAGCGGCGCATCGGTCTCGATCTCCGCAGGACTCACGTCCTCAAGGTCGAGGCTGGAGACTATTATGTCCTTTATGCGGGCCTCAATCTGTTCTATGTTCATGTATCGTGTCTCCTTAAGAATCCAGCAAACTGTCGCCTGGCTGTAGCGGACGCCCCTTGCCGCACAGAAATGCTCCGCAATCCATGAGCGCGCTTCCTTCCGGCTTCACTTCAAGCGGCATGAGCGCCGTATGGCCGCACTTCACGACGAATCCGTTCTTCCTTATCGCCAGGACTGTCCCGCTTTCTGCGTCCTTCCAGGCTTCCTCCATGTCGCTCACAATAGCCGCGCGCGTCACGACGAGCCTGCCGTTGAAGCCCCCTTTGCGCATCTTCTCCGGCAGGAACGTGAAACATCCCGGCCAAGGGCTGTACGCCCTTATCTTCCTGTCGATGACGATTACGTCCTCGTTCCACGCGATGAGGCCGTCCGTCTTCTTGAGCTTCCATGCGAAGGTGGCTTCGCTTGGATTCTGCTCGACGAGATTGACGGTTTCGCCCGCCGCGAGGCTCTTCAGAGTCTTGACCAGAGCCCCGCCGCCGGCAATCGCGAGAAGGTCCATCAGCCGTCCGCCGGTCGTGTCGGAGTATATCGGCTCGTAACTCTGGTAGAGTATCGGCCCGTCATCCATCCCGAGCCCCATCTTCATCACTGTAACGCCAGTGAGCTTCTCGCCAGCCGCTATCGCCGCCACGACTGGCGAAGCGCCCCGATACTTCGGCAAGAGCGAGAAATGGCAATTGATGCAACCGTGCGGAGGAAGCTCGAGAATCGGCGCCTTCAGGAACTGCCCGAAGGCCACAACCACTATCGCATCGGGATTCAGCGAGCGTATCTCGGCCATCGTTTCGGCGGAATTCACGTTGCCGGACGAAATAACGTTCGGAAGATCCCTCTCCATGGCATACGCCTTGCAGGGGCAGGGCGTAAGAGCCTTGCCTCTTCCCGCAGGCCTATCCGGCGGAGTGACCACCCCGACGACCTCCAGCTCCTTTTCGCGCAACAGCGCGTAAAGGCATGTCGCCGAAGCGGACGAAGAACCCATGAACAAAATCCTCATGGCCGCGTAGTATATCAAATTTCCGCCCCCGAATTCAAGACCCTCCACCATGCCACCCTTATTGCTCCGGTAGGGAAGTGAAACCTCTCCGGTAGGAAAGTGAAACCCCATCCGCTTAGAGGTCGAAGCGGATGGTGGCGTTGTCGGCGCCAAGGGTGCCGTTGGTGTTTTCCCAGACCGGCATGGACTTGAATGCCTCCTCGCTCGCGGCGGCGA
>JAGCPM010000143.1 GCA_017965685.1 Kiritimatiellia bacterium
GAGGATGCAGGCGTCGATCGATACGCCCGTGACCGCATTGAGCGCAATTGCAGGAAGGAGAGTCACCACCGCTACGCGGCAGACCATGAACACGACGAACGCCGCCGAACCGAAGAGCCTGACTCCAAGATTGAAGCGCTTTTCAAGATACTCGTATGCCGAGGTTATGCCGAGACGGCAGAAGAACGGCAGGTAGTAGTAGATCGCGACTGGCGCCATGCCGATGATGAAGAAAGCCATCACGAAGTAGCGCCAGTCCTGCAAATACGCCTGAGTCGGAATCGCGATAAAGGTAATGGAGGAGAGCATCGTGGCGAAGATGGACATTCCGGCGACATACCACGGAATGCGGTTGCCGCCGCGGAAGTAGTCGTTTTCGTCCTTCTTCTTGAAGATGAAGAAACAGGCCATGCCGACCATCAGAAGCGCGTAGACGCCTACGACGGCCCATGCGGTCGCGCCGAACTTGCCGGTCTTGCGGAAGTTTGCGACCGTCACCGCGTCCGTGCGCACGGCCGGCGCAATCTCGCCGCCCGCAATGACGAGCGTATACTGTTCGGGAGTCTTGCCGCTCTTGAGACCGACCGCCGCACCGCAGCGCGGCATGTCTTCAGGGGCGATTTCGCCGTATTCGCACCACGCGTCCGTCACACAGTTGTAGGCGAGGATCTTCCTCTGCCAGCCGAGCGCGACAGGATGGCCTTCTTTAGAACCGTTTATCGCGCGGGCGATCCAGCCCTTCTCGCCGAATCCGCCTACAAGCAGGAGGTGCTGATGGCCGCTCGGCAGAAACGCCGCACCGATTGTCGTGGTGTTTTCGGGAAGCGCCGCGAGAGTCTTCCAGTCGCCAGTGGAAAGCACGAGCGCGTAGCCGTCGTGAAGCGGCTCCTTGGTCGTGGCGTCGAACCCGCCGTAGACGACAAGCATCTTCTCCTTCTGGTCGCCGTTCTGGATGGCCGCGACATGCTGCGAGCGCGCGGGGCCGGGCAGCTCGCCGGCCTCTCGCCAAATGTACGAATCGTCCGAAATCTCGAACGGCTTCAGGCTCCACACCTTCTTTTGCCCGATGACATATATCGTTCCGCCGTCGGCCGCGGCAGCTCCCATCGAAACCGGTTCGGGCAGGCTGGAGAGCTCTTCGGACGAACCATCCGTCTTGAGAAGGAACGCGGTATCGAAGACGTTTTGCCCGTCCGTTCCGCCGGCGCAGAAGAGGCCCTGCGGAGTCGAAACCGAGACGCCTTCCGCGACGCGGACGGGAAGCGAGCCGACCTTCTTCCACTCCCCTTCCTTCGTGCGGATGGCGACATCCGACGAATACGTCTTTACACCGTCCTTGAAGTCGCTGCCGCCGGCGACGACAAACGAACCGTCGGGCAGGAATCCGGAAAACGGCCTCGCCACCTTCACGGGCGCAGTTTCCGGCGCATGCCAGTCAACGGCAATCGGCGCGGCGAGGGCAGGGAGAATTAAAAATGGAAAATGAAAAATGAAGAATGGCTTGAGGATGCGTTTCATTTTACTTTTCCTTTCTTCACTTCTTGAAAAATTCGGCCACGACGTCGGCGCGCTTGACGGTCGTGAAATTTATCGTCCCGTAGCCAGAGCCCTCGTAGAGTATTCCGATGTCACCGTTTCTCAAGATCGCCATGTCGGAATATGCCGCGCCTTCCGGCTGCACGCACACGCCTTCGCCCCACGTTTTTCCGTCGTCCAGCGACGCGCGGATGTAGAGTATCGCGCGGCGGGTCGGGCTGTTGCAATTCGAAAAGAGAAGAACCTTTCCGTAGCGCATGATCTGCGCGTTGCACTGTGGATCGGCCAGAGAGCTGTCGTAGCGCGATTCCCACGTCCTGCCGCCGTTGCGGGTGACGTGTATCTGGCGCCCGCCGCCCCTCCATCGCGAGTTGATCATCCACGACCCGTCGGAAAGCTCGACAACCTTGCACTCGTCGCCGTTCTTGACGGGCTTGCCGAAGGGTTTCCACGTCTTTCCGTGGTCGTCGGAGCCGAACAGCGCGTTGCCGTCGTTCACGTGCACGAGCGTGTGCAGCAAAGTTCCATCCTTCGTCTGCATTCCCGAGCCGGACGATATGAAAATAAAGCCGCCCTGCGAGTCTGGCTTGCCGAAAGGCCATTCCGGGAACGCGATGTCCTTCGATATGTCGCGCGGCTTGGACCAGGTGACGCCGTTGTCGGAGGATTCCTGCACGTAGAACTGGAACACGCCGCGGTTGCCCTTGCTCTCCCACACGTTGTAGAAGAGGAATATCTTGCCGGCATCCTTGTCGACGATGAATGAGGGGTCGCTCCCCGCCCAGTGCGCGGCGTCGTCGTACTGCCACGTCCACGAATTCACGGGCGCGGTCCACGTCTTGCCGTCATCCGACGAGCGGCGGATGGAGATGTTGATCATTTGGCAAGTGTTGAGGTCGCCGCCATGATCCTTGCGCGCGTCGCACGCCGCGACCAGATCGCCGTTCGGCGCGGTGCAAAGCGCAGGTATGCGGTAGACGCCTCTGCCGTTGTCGCCGCTTTTCCAC
>JAGCPM010000144.1 GCA_017965685.1 Kiritimatiellia bacterium
CATGGGAGTCGAATGCCGCGATGATGGTTTCTTTCGATGTCGATGCGGACGAGGAGAAGGGTCGCGTTCTCGGTCTCGCTCTGGAGTGGACCGGCACGACCGAGCGCCGCGTGCGCCGCAACTGGGACGGCAAGGTGACCGAGGTGTTCGCCGGCATAGATATGACCACCGGACCTTATGTTCTCGATTCTGGCGCGATATTCACCACGCCCAAGGCGGTCATGGTGTGGTCTGACCATGGCAGGGGCGAGGTCTCGCGCCAGTTCCACCGCTGGGCGAGGCGGCACCTCATGCCGCACGGAACGGAACTCAGGAGCGTCCTTCTCAACAGCTGGGAAGGCTCCTACTTCAGTTTCACGGAGCAGACCCTTCTCGATATGATGGACGGTGTCAAGGAGCTTGGCGGCGAGATGTTCGTGATCGACGACGGCTGGTTCGGGTCCGGCAAGTTCGCCCGCGACAACAAGAACAAGGACAAGACCGGTCTCGGCGACTGGCACGTCAATCCAGAGAAGCTTCCGCGCGGACTCGGCTTCATAGCGGACGAGGCGGCGAAGCGCGGACTCGAGTTCGGCCTTTGGGTCGAGCCCGAGATGGTGAACACTAGAAGCTGGCTCGCGCAGGCGCATCCCGACTGGCTGCTCAGGGAGGAAGGCCGTCCGCTCGTCCTCGGCCGCGGCGGAACACAGACCGTCCTCGACATGGCCAATCCAGCCGTCCGGGACAACCTCTTTGAACAGCTCGACAAGGTGTATTTAGGCATTCCCCATCTCGCGTACATCAAGTGGGACTCCAACCAGAACATCGTGAATCCAGGTTCGGCCTACCTGCCCGCCGACCGTCAGCCGAATCTTTGGTACGATTATACAGTCGGGCTCTACTCGCTTCTCGCGCGCTTCCAGGCGGCGCGACCGGATGTAAGGGTGCAAGCCTGCGCCTCGGGCGGCGGACATATGGACTTCGGCTTCCTTCGCTATGCCGACGAGTTCTGGACGAGCGACAATACCGATCCGTACAGCCGCCTGTTCATCCAGTGGGGCGCCTCGCAGTTCTATCCCGCATGCGCGATGGCCTGCCATGTTACAGCCTCGCCGAACCACCAGACGAAGCGCGAGACTCCGCTCAAGTACCGCTTCGACGTAGCGATGACGGGCCGCCTCGGTTTCGAGCTGCACCCGAAGAACATGACGCCGGACGAAATAGCCTTCGCAAAGGCGGCTGTCGCAGACTACAAGAGAATCCGGCCCGTCGTGCAGCAAGGCGACCTGTACCGTATCGTATCTCCCTATGCGAAGAAGATGGCCGCGCTCATGTATGTGGATGAGGCGAAGAGCCATGCCGCGCTTTTTGCGCTGGGCCTCAAGGACGATATCGTCGCCGAGGAAACCCTCTTCCCGCGCCACATCGACCCTGCCGCGCTCTATGTGGTGAAGGAAATCAATCTCGGCGCGAAACCGCACGCGGATCTTTCGTCCGATGCCGTCCCTGGACGCGATCTCATGGAGAAGGGCATTCGCGTTCGGCTTTCCGGACCTTTCGATTCCGCCGTCTTCGAGCTGACCCGTCTCTCTTCTCTTCCGCCCCTATGCCGCCGCTAGCGCCATGCATTCCGCATAACAGTAAGGAGGCTTGTGAAAGAGCCCAGACAGTCGCGAAGAATACGCAAGTTAATGAAGGCTTTTAAACGGTCTGGTATGATGCGGATCAATATTTCATTCCAGGGCAGGAAGAGAACAGCGTCTTATGATTCCTTCCCGAACAATGAATTCGTCTATGAGAACTGGTCGGCCAAATATTACAAGACCGTAGATGAAGTAAGAGAAGCCGTCGAGTCGTTCAAACTCGAAGGCCGGGAGATATTCTCTCTTTACACATGCAGCACCGACTATGACCATAATGAACGAAGTGTTCTATATGAAACCGGCAAATTGGATGATTCCTGGGATGAAGACTCGGAACGGTTGAAATACGCATACACATACTTGCCGAAAAAGGCAAGAGTCAAACGCGGAATGCGTATCGACTGGCCATTCGTCATCGAATTCAAGGGTGGCGATACGTTTGAGATAGATGTCGGCATGGAGCCGGAATTGCGCATGTCGATGAATCGTATCCCGCAGGCCGTGTATGTGCCGTGGCAATGCTCAACCAATCCCGAAATCATGTTCTCGGACGTAATCGGCAAAAAGATATCGTCCGTAAGGATCGACACGCGGGTGTGCGAAAGAAATCCGTGTTACGGTACTGAATACGACAAGCCTACTGAAATTCCCAGCGGAGTCAGCCTCATATTCGAAAATGGGAGCAGCCTCCGCTTTTCTCCGGATATTGATTACCTGAAAATAACGTCATTGAACCGCGATAGCGAGACAAAGACAGTTTCGTGGGAATCTATACGACATGGTGTAATGACATGGACGGACGCTCATTTGAACCGTCTCACTGGATACTTGGCGAAAAAAGGGCGGTTGATGTTCGGCAGGGGGGGGGGGCAAATATCGCGGGAGAGAATCGTGTAACGCTTTCGCCCGGCCCTGGCTGGCATCCGTGGTTCCCTTCCGGATACGAGGCGTATATCGTGCCGGATGATATCTTGCTTTTTGGCATGGCTGCGGAGAAGGTCCTCCGCCCGGAAAATTATTGCAATGGATATATTGAGGTCTCCCGCGACGAGTTGTGCGCCATAGTCGCTGAAATGGATAATATCCTTTCTTCATGGTTTTTCAGGCGAGGCGACAAATCGGCCTTTCTGCGAAGCATGTGTCTTTACCTTTCTGAACGGCATGCCAGATTGCACAAAGGGGGCAAACTGGATGAATCTCTTCCATTCAGTTGGTTTATTTCCAATCAGCGTGAACTTGTGGCCGATTTGAACGGATGGATCCGCCATTCTCTTGCCGCTGATGCCAGAGTGCGAATCACAGGACTCTAACCTGCAGTTGGCTCTGCCCTAAATGGGGACAGTCCCCGTTTAATTTCCGCGCTCGCGCCTCCAAAGCCTCGCTAGCCGTCAGCCAAACTGGGGACACTCCCCAGTTGAGACGTTTTTCCTCTTCCCCAAACCCCTGATTTTATTGGTCCGAAACGCACCACTGAAAATCTCAACGCAATCTCAACACTTCTTTTTTGCCGTTTTGCTATACTATCGGCGTCAAAGGCGAGGAGGGTCTTCGTCTGCGGCAATCAACCGAAAGGAGCAAAATCATGGCCAGAAGAGCAAGAGTGAAGCCCGAAGGGCGCCACTATTACCACATCATGAACCGC
>JAGCPM010000145.1 GCA_017965685.1 Kiritimatiellia bacterium
GACGCCTTGCAGTAGAGCCCGGCCAGGAGCTCGATCGTCTGCCTGTGTTCGTCGACGATCCTCGCCGCGTCGGCCGGCGCTTGCGCCTCCGTCATGCGCCGGAGGAAGTCCGGGTGGCGCGCATTCAGGGCGTTCACCGCATTCTGTACAAGGTACGTGTCGCCGTCCCGGGCGCGGATGGCCTTCCGGAATTCGTCGTCGAGGATCCGATTGGCGCCTCCCTTGAGGGCGCCCGTCAGGAATTGTTCGGCGATGGCGTCCGCGGAGAGCCGCGTCGTCTCCATCTCGCGGGCGTCCGGGATAAGGCCGCACCATTTTGCGTTGACTCTCGCCATGAGCGCCAGGGGCAACGCGTCGGGCATGGCCGTCGCGCCCAGACGGCTGCGGAGGGCCTGCCTTGTCGTCTCCGCCAGGCGTCGGTGCGCGGGCAGCAGAAGATCGGTCTTGTTGCTCAGGGTCTCCCTCACGAAATTGTTGTACTGGGTGTTGGACGTGGCCGGGACGTAGGCCTTTTCGTTGTCGGGCACGGCGACCGGAGCCTTGGCCGCCAGCGCCGTCAGGACGGCGTTCGCGCGGATCTGGTCCGGCGTGGCGTCCTTGGGCATGTTGAGAATCGCCGTGGCGAGCGAGAGCGCGTCGTTGGCACCCAGGCGGTTCGCGAGGGAAAGCGTGGCGTAGTCGGCCACGCGGCGGCTGTAGAGGCACTGCACCGCGAGCGAGCGGGCCTTCAGGCCGTACTGCGGACCGTTCGGCAGTTCCGCGAGGAAGACCTGCTTGTCCTGCGTGCTCCCGAGGGCGCGGAAGTCCTTCAGCAGCCCGCGCTCGACCTCGTCGGGCCCGGCGAGTCTGCCCTTGAAGCGGACGATGATGTTTTCGAGCCGCTCGGCGAACGCCTTTTCGCTCATGCCGGTGGGCATCGAAATCACCTGCCCTCCCGCGAGCTCCAGCGTGGCGGTGGCGGCATGGTCCTCGCGCGGGCGGCAATGGCACGTCTGCATGAGTTGGTCGAGCTGCTTCTCGGCGACCGCGAGGAGCTTCGCGCGCTCCTCGGGGGTGTTGTAGTCCACGTAGTCCGACACCACCTTCTCGAAGCGCGAAATCTCCCAGTTCACGTCCAGAGTGCGGTTCTTGTCCGCGAGCGCCGCGTTGACGGCGTCGCGCTTGGCCGTGCTCTTTTCGAGCGCTCTGTCGCCCTTGCGGGCGTCAAGCTCCGCCTGCGTGCGGATCCGCTCGTGACCCTCGCTCTGGTTGAGCGTCTCGGCGTTCTCGTCGAGGATTTCGCGGATCTGCTGGCGCGTGAGCGGCATTACGCTCCGCTTGAGGAGCGACTTGTCCGACGGATCCATCGGCTGCAGGCCCAGCTTCTGGCGGGCGCGGTTGAGCGCCTCCCCTTCGACGCCGTGCTGCGAAAGCGCCTTGACGAGCGCCTCCTTGATCGCGACCGTTTCCGCGTGGGAGATATCATCCTTGTTGTCGTACCACCAGGTGGCGACATGGTTGTTTACCTTGTCGAGCGTGTTCGCGTTTTTGAGCTTCACTTCGCCGGCATTGTACCAGCCCGACGAGATCCGCTGGAACTCGTTCAGCGAGATGTTCACGTTTTTCAAGTCAATCGCCATGATCGTTCTCCTTTGTTTGAAATTTTTCCGCCCTGTTTACACGCAACGCGGCGAGAAGTTACACATTCCCATTGTCGTTCTCAACGATCTCGTTGGCGTCCGCCGGGTTCTCGTTGATGAGCTGGGTGCGCCGGAACTCCTGCAGGTCGCGCAACGTGTACGTCACTGTATCGTAGCCGTTGTTGACGATCTCCATTACCTCGGCGGCCTTCCCCGCCGCGATCGCCTTGAGGCAGATGTCGATGGATTCCTTCACCATCGTTTGCAGCCGGTCGATAATGTAGGTCTTGATATTGGCGCGCCGCTCCTCGGTGGCTTCGTCGTTTTTCGGGAGATTGTCGATGTTGATGATTTGGTTCTGCCCGTCCTCGTTCTCGGGGCGGTCTTGCCGCTTGGCCGCCTCTACCTGAGCCAGGAAGCTGCGGATATCATCGGGGTAGATGAACAAACGGGTCCTTTTATAGACGAAAGCCTTGACCTTTTCCAGATTGCCGATGCCGGGGACAGCCGCGTCGAATCCCTCGAGATCGTTCTCGAGCCAGTCGATCGTCCGCTTCATGGCGTCGACATACCTTTGGGCCGTCCTTGTGGAGAGTGCATTGGGGTCTCTGCCCTTGAACGCGTCCGCGATCGCATCGGCCTTGGCCGAGTATGCGGTGGCGTCGTATCCCGACTCGGACTTCGCGCAGGCCGCCTTGACGATGGCCGTTATCCGGCGCTGGGTAAGGGGCTTGCCCGAAGCCACCTCGCCGCCCTCAAGGCCGAAGTCTTCGCGTTTGAAGGCCTCGGGCCCGAGGATCTCTTCCAGCCTGTCCATGAACGCACTGGAGAACAGAGTCTGGCCGCCATGCTCGGTGACGCCGTTGATTTCAAAGGCTTGCCCAAGCGCCTTCAGAAGCTCCGTGCGCACGGCGTTGTTCTTCGCCTCGTTTTCTTCCGATCGAAAAGGCTTCCAGAGAAAGCATCCGAGCTCGTTGTTCTTGACGAGGGTCTCCTTGTCGGCGCCAAGGTTCACGATGGATTTATCCTTGCCGAAATTGACGTTCGCGAACCTGCTCAGCGCTTGCGGATTGAATAAGATTGCCATGATCTAGCCTCCTTTGTTTTGCGAAATTGTTTTCTGCCCTGTTTACACGCCGCGCGGCGAAAGGTTACACGGCTATGCAGTGAAAACCGCAAAGACCTTCGCTGTCGTTATTGCTGAATCTATTCATATTTCTGTTATACATTATACCACTACTCCACCGACTTGGGGAGTGGTTGATTTCCGCAAAATGCGCAAAA
>JAGCPM010000146.1 GCA_017965685.1 Kiritimatiellia bacterium
TCCTTTTGGGGTAGGGTTCATTGCTGACCCACCATCTTTACAAGTCACCCGATATTTGTCTATTTTGCACAGGACACTGAAGAACGCGGAAAGCTACGATCCGCTTCCGTGTCCGGGGCTTCAGTGGTTCGCGCGAAGCGCCAAGCTCCAACTGCTTTTTTAGGGTTAGTCGCTAGTTGTTAATCGTTAGTTGGGAGTGAGGAGTGGAGGAGTGGAGGTTGTCTAGGCTAGAGCAATGGTGCGGCATAGAGCGGATAGGTGATGAGTTCGTATGACGTATCGGGAGTGAGCCGGACGTCCTGGCGGCTGAATTTTCCGGCATCGAAACGAATCGCTCTTTTCAGCTTTTTTTCCGCAAGCATCTGCCGTAGCGCGCGCAACGACCCCGCTTTGCCCGCCTTCACCTCTATAGGCAAAACGGTGAACGAATCCGCCAGGACAAAATCTACTTCGGCATTGTTCGAGGCGCCTTCGCGCAACCAGTAGTTCAGATGCGGACGAATCGACGGCCCTTCCCGGTAAAGCAGATGCTGCCCCACAAACTGTTCCGCAATCGCGCCCTCACCGACCAAGGCAATGTCGTCAAGGCTCTCGAGTTCGCGAACTCCGATTCCGTTGGCATGGTTCATGAGCCCGACATCGAGAAACAGAGGTTTCCATACGTTCGCATCCTCTTCTGCGCCAAGCGGGACGCCATTTGCGTCGGTATGGGCGACTTTGGAAATCAGGCGCGCCTTGAGAAACATATCAAGGATGTCCTTCACTTCGCGCGATCTCATTTCGCGCGAGAAGTTCACGTACTTGACCTTCCTGGCGACGTTCACGCCCAGTCTGGAAAAAATGCTTTGCATGTGCGCGAGGTCGCGGCCGGACGCATACTTGGCGAAGTCGTCAACGTACGTGGAGAGTATTTGCTCGTGTACCAGCGAGACCTCGGCCATGCTTCCGCTCTCGGTGTATCTGAGCACGCTTTCCGGCATGCCACCGACGGCCAGGAATGTGCGCAAAAGTTTCATCGCTTCCTGGTGTGCGGCAAACCCATCCTCTGCGCAAATCGCTTCGATGGACAAGAGCGAAGCGAGGTATGGGTTGACGGCCTGGGCGAATTCGATGAAATCCATCGGTCCAAGGTGCAGATACTCGATTCGACCGACCGGCATCGAAAACGAATGGTCTGCGAGCGCAAACTCGAGGAGAGAACCTGCCGCCACGACAGGAAGCTCCGCCATCTCCTCGTAAAAATACCGGAGTGCGGCAATCGCTTCAGGCACGGCCTGTATCTCATCCAGGAAAAGGATTGCACCCGGCGCACGGACATCACGACCAAGAATCGCGCCAATGCGTTCGCATATCGCCTTGGGATTCATCGTGGCAAACACTTCCTTCAGTTCACGGTGTCGCTCCAGATTTACCTCATTGAGCATAAAGGCTTGCGATGAAGCAAAATTGCGTACAAGAGTCGACTTTCCGACTTGCCGTGCACCGCGAAGGAGCAATGGCTTGCGGTGAGGGGATGCAATCCACCTTGCCATCGTATCGTTTGCTTTTCTCTTCAGCATTCTATCCTCCTTGGGGAAATTGACCCTTATTTTAACCAAGGCGTGGCTATTTTTGGCGTGTATTATAGCATTTTTGTCTGTAGAATGTCAAGGGTGAAGGAGTCGTTAGTCGCTAGGCAATAGTTGTTAGTCGGTAGTCGTTAGTCGGTAGTCGTTAGTCGCTAGCGGTTAGCCGTAGAGTAAGCCTAGATCTGAGCCGCGGTAGCGGCGACGGTATTGACGATATCCTCCACCGAGCATCCGCGCGAAAGGTCGTTGCACGGGCTGGCGAGTCCTTGAAGGACGGCAAAGCAGTCCGCACCGCCTATGCGCTGGGTGATCTTGTAGCCGATGTTTCCGGATTGCAGATCCGGAAACACCAGTACGTTGGCGCGCCCCGCGACAGGACTTTCCTTCGCTTTGATCGCCGCGACTTCCGGCACGAAAGCGGCGTCCAGCTGTAGTTCGCCATCCACAAGAAGATCAGGCGCGAGGGAATGCGCGATTTCCGTCGCCTCGCGCACCTTGTCCACGAGATGATGCGACGCGCTACCTTTGGTGCTGAACGACAGCATAGCGACTCGAGGCTCCGCAATTCCACACAGTTTGCGGGCCGTTTCGGCCGTAGCGACTGCGATGTTCGCAAGCTCCTCCGCGTCCGGGCACGGATTCACTACACAGTCCGCGTATACGAGAAGTCCGTTTTCGCCAAGCGATTTGTTCCTGCACTCTATCAGGAAACTGGACGATACGAGCATCATCCCGGGAGCGGTCTTTACAACCTGCAACGCAGGTCGCAACATATCTCCCGTGGAATGCACGGCACCTGAAACGAGTCCATCGGCATCGCCCGCTTTGACCATGAGCATTCCATAGTACATTGGATCCGCCGCCAGTCGTGCGGCGTCCGCTTCCGAAAGGCCCTTAGCCTTGCGCAAACCGTACAGTAGCGCGGCATAATCGGCGAGCCGCTTTGCATCGACCGCGATGGACGCGGGCGTAAGTAGTATAGGCTCGGCCAGTCCTTCGGCGAGAATCGTCTCCGCGGCTTTCATGGTCCGCGGTTCGTCGCCCTCGGGCAGGACTATGCGGCGTCGATTGCGCTTCGCCCTTTCGCGTTTCGTATCGATGAGGCCCATGTCAGAATCCAAATCCTTTCCATACGTCCTCGCCGGAATAGGCAAGGGGTTGCAGTTCGCCGCGAAGCGCCTTGAGAGCGGGGAGGGCAAGAGCCTCCTGCTCCATTTCGCCGGGATACACGCTTATCGGGGCGATAAAGCCGCAGCGCGAACGGATCCCCTCGACGATATCGGCGAAACGCACCAGAGCGCCTGTAAGCAATATCGCATCCACCTTGCCGCAAAGCACGGCGGACATTCCGCCTATCATCTTGCACACCTGGTAGATCATGGTATTCCAGACGAGCGTGGCTTTTCTGTCGCCCTTCTCGACCATTGCGTGCACCGTGTCGGAGTTGGCGGTGCCGAAAAACTCCACGAAGCCTCCGGCGCGCGTGCATTTCAGGCGGACCTCGTCGGCGGAATGCGTCTCAAGATAGTCCAGAAGCTGCGGCAGCGGTACATACCCCACTCGCGTCGGCGAGAACGCGCCCTCGCCATCCGCGCCCATATTGCCGTCCACCATCCTGCCGCGCTCGTGGGCGGCCACGGTTATGCCGCCATCGATATGCGCCACGACGAAATTGCACTCGTCGTACCGTCGGCCGAGCTTTGCGGCGTGGAATTCCGCGACCGCTTTCTGGTTCAGGACGTGCGAATGCGAAATCCTGTATATGCCCTTGATGCCGGTCAACCGCGCCAAGTCGCAGAACTCGTCGGTATTGGTGGGATTGAGCGTGAAGGCTGGCTTCGCGTATTCACGCCCGAGAGTCCACGCCAGCATGACGCCGAGCTTTGCGGGATGCTCCGAACCGCCAGCCGCGGCCACAGTGTCGTCGTAAAGCCTTTGGTCTATCAGGGTAAGGCCGCCTGGCTGGGTGTGGGCGCTCCCGCCGCGCCCGACGAAGACGTCGATGTCCGCCGGGTCTTCGCCGTGTTCGCGGAGCATGTCGAGAATCACCTTGTAGCGGAAGGGCACCTGGTCGTGGACGTGCGCGAACTGAAACAGGACGGGCGCGTCGTGGAA
>JAGCPM010000147.1 GCA_017965685.1 Kiritimatiellia bacterium
AGCCGGATACGCTGCGCTCGTGGCAGGCGGGTGTTACGAATGATGTGGACAAGGGCCGCCGCAAGATAAAGGTCGTGAGCCGCGAGCCGTATCTTGCAAAGACAAATGGGTCGCGTACTTTCCCGTGGCGGGTGTTCGTGCTGGGCGATACTCCCTCTGACATCGTCTCGTCCGATGCCGTCTATGCCCTAGCCACCCACAACTCCCAACTCACCCACACCTCCACTCCCCACTCCTCCACTGACTTTTCCTGGGTCAAGCCTGGGCAGGTTGCGTGGGACTGGTGGAACGCCTTTCAAATAACCGATGTCCCCGGACTCAAGACAGGCTGCAATTTCGAGACGTACAAGGAGTACGTCAATTTCGCGGCGGCGAATGGCATCGCCTACATCATCATGGACGAGGGATGGTCCGAGAGGCTGAACCTCGACAAGCCGCGCGCCGAGGTGAATGTGCCGGGCGTGATAGAGTATGCGAAGACCAAAGGCGTCGGCGTAATCCTATGGGCTGCGTGGTCGCCTCTGACCGATCGCGAGACGCGCCTGCGCGTATTCGACCGCTATGCCGCGATGGGCGCGAAGGGATTCAAGATCGACTTTATCGAGCGCGACGATCAGGCGGCCGAAAGGTTCCTCGAAGAGGCCGCGGCGGACGCCGCGGAGCGCAAGCTGGTCGTCCTCTTTCACGGCATACACAAGCCGACGGGTCTTCAGCGCACGTATCCCAACATCCTCAACTACGAGGGCGTCTACGGACTTGAGCAGGGCGGCTCGATAGGCGGACGCAGGGAAGTTACGGCGAATGACGTAAACCTCGTCTATACTCGCATGATCGCGGGCTTCATGGACTACACGCCCGGCGCGATGCGCAACCGCGCGTTCGACGCGCCGCCATACGACAAGGAGAAGGACGTGCGCGCCTGCTACGGCACGCGCTGCCACCAGCTCGCGCTCTTCCCGATGTTCGAGGCCCCGATACAGATGCTCTGCGATTCGCCTACGCAATACCGCACAGAGCCGGAATGCACCGCGTTCATCACAAAGGTTCCGACCGTGTGGGACGAGACCATCGGCGTTGCGGGCGAGATAGGAAAGTTCGCCGCCGTCGCACGTCGCAAGGGTGGCGACTGGTGGCTCGGCGCGATCACGGACTGGACGGCGAGGGAAATCGAGCTACCGACCGCGTTTCTCGGTTCGGGCGAATGGAAAGTCGAAGCGTTCGAAGACGCACCAGACGCGGAGAAGAACGCGGAGCATTATATCCGCCGCGAGTTCACCATCAAGGCTGGCGAGCCGCTCAAGGTCAAGCTCGCTCCCGGCGGAGGCTTCGCTGCACGCCTTACGCCCGTCTCGTAGCCTGAAAGGGCCTGTCTGTCCCCTGACAGCTTCACCATGGAATTTGCATATTGCGCGGCAGACTAGGAATATGATATACTTCACGCCATGGGTGAAAGTAGTATAGGGCTCGATTTCGAGAAAGCCGCAGGCGGCGAGGTCATGGGCATAGACGAGGCGGGGCGCGGGCCCCTCGCCGGAGGCGTCTATGCGGCGGCAGTTTCGGTCTCTCTCGACAGGGCCGAGGAACTCCTCGCCGGAGACTGGAGCGGGATAAACGACTCGAAGAAGCTTTCCGAGAAGAAAAGGGAGCTCCTCGCAGAAAAGATAAAGGCGACGGAAGGGTGCAAATGGGCGGTCGCTTCCGCCAGCGCGAAGGAAATAGACGAGTTCAATATTCTCAACGCGACGCATCTCGCCATGCGCAGAGCGGCGGAAAAGCTGGGACCCATGAAGATCCTCGTGGACGGGCTGCCCGTCAAGAGCCTTCCATATCCTTCACAAAACATAATCAAAGGGGATGCTAAATCGCTTCTTATCGCTGCCGCATCGATACTCGCGAAGACGGCGAGGGATGCGGAATTGAGGGAGCTTGACAGGCGCTATCCGGGCTATGGATTCGCCAAGCACAAAGGGTATCCGACAAAGGCGCATTACGCGGCGATAGAAAAGCTTGGACCGACGCCAGAGCACAGAAGGAGCTTCAGGCTATGTGCGAAGTGATGGGCATAGTCAACGTAACGCCAGACTCGTTTTCGGACGGCGGCCGGTTCTATTCCCCGGAGCAGGCGATCGCCCGCGCGAGGAACCTCATCGAGGAAGGTGCTGACGTAATAGATATCGGCGGCGAATCCACAAAACCGGGGACTGTCCCCATTCCCTGGGAAGAGGAATGGCGGCGCATCGAGCCGGTTTTGCAGGGGCTCGCCCAGGTCCGGAATCGGCCCAAAACGGGGACTGTCCCCCTTTCCGTCGATACCTACCATCCCGAGACCGCAGCGCGCGCATTGGGCTTGGGCGCGACGATAATCAACTGCGTCTATGCAGAGCCAATTGGGGAAATGTTGCGTATTTGTGCGGAAAAAGGTGCAAAACTTGTAATTCCCTCAAAAGCACTGGGGACTGTCCCCGTTTCTTTGAGGGATGGGCTATTGGGGACTGTCCCCGTTTATCTGGACCCGATGATCGGGTTTGGGACGACGCGGGAGGAGGATGTTGAACTCTTACGGTCAATACCGGAGTTGGCCAAGAAGGGACTGGTGCTGGTCGGGGCGAGCAGGAAGCGGATCGTCAAGAAGTTGACTGGCGAGAAGGTCACGGGAAAGAACCTGGGCGGCAATATCGGAATCGCGGTCTGGGCGGCGATGAACGGCGCTAGCATGGTCAGGGTGCACGACGTCCGCGAGACGGTGCAGGCGATCAAAGTGGTGGAGAGCCTGGGGGGTGTTGTGGCGATATGATAAGTCCGGAGACCATAGAAAAGATAAAGGCGTTGATGGAGGAGGCGAGCGTCTTCGAGGAGGACCTGGAGGAGAGCTTCATTCTCGGGTCTGGTCCCGGAGGACAGAAGACGAACAAGACGTCGAGCACTGTCCGGCTATCTCACGAACCGAGCGCGATTTCGGTGCGGTGCGGCGAAACGAGGAGCCGCGAAACCAACAGGTGGCTTGCCCGGAGGATGCTCGCCGAGGAAATCCTCGACCGCGAACGCAAGCGGAAGTCCTCTGCACGCCAGAAAGCGGAGAAGATCAGGCGCCAGAAGCGCCGCAAGTCGCGAAAGCAGCGGGCGAAGATGCTTGCGGACAAGCGGGCGCACTCGGCGATAAAAGCGGCGCGAAAGCCAGTCTCGGTGGAGGCCGAGTAGGGTGGAAATGGGCATTGCGGCCGCCATAGACTTCGAGACTACCGGCTACGAATGCGGTTCGGCGAACGAGCCGTGGCAGTTGGGCCTGGCGCTAATCGAGGACGGCAGGATCACCGAGACGCGCGAATGGTTTTTCGGGACGGAATTGACGCCGGAAAACGAGCCTCTCATGAACCAGTGGGAATCGTTCTATCCATATCTCTCGGGCAGGACCCTCATCGCGCACAACATCGCCTGCGAAAGGACGATACTTACCCGCATTGCGCCGATGACGAAATGGGGACCGTGGATTGACACTCTGAAAATCGCGAAGAAGATGTATCCGCGTCTTCCCAGCCACAAGCTGGGCGACCTTTGCGAGATGTTCGGAATAGTGCCGGAGATTGATGGCAGGACATGGCATGACGGATTGTACGACGCCGTGGCTTGCGCGAAACTCGCTATGCATCTGGGGGCGATCTGATGGCAAAGCGACTTGCGACACTCTTCTGGGATATGTTCCGGATAAGCCTTTTCGTCGTAGGGGGCGGCTACGCGATAATGGCGGTCGCCGACGAGCATTTCTCCCGCAAACGCGGCTGGATAGGGGAAGGTGAACTCATAGGGCATCTACCGGTATTCCAGATGGTGCCGGGCATAATGGCGGGACACAGCGCGGTCTATATAGGGCGCAAGGTCGGCGGGTTCGCGGGGTCTGCGGTCGCGCTTCTGGCCGTATCGCTCCCCAGCATGGCCATCTTCACCGCCGTTTCCATGGG
>JAGCPM010000148.1 GCA_017965685.1 Kiritimatiellia bacterium
GGCGGATATAGGAGTGAACAGTACTGCCCGTCTGCATTTTGAAAAGCCGCATGAAGTGATAGCGGCTCAGATAAACTTTTTCAGCAAGCAAGTCAACAGAAAGATCGGCGGAGAGATTTTCATTGATATATGCTGAATCTTCGCGGAAAAAAGGAAATCGCAGAGTCCACCGACTCTGCGAACATGACGGATGCGGGGCTGAAGGAAGTGAATGTGCCGATATCGTCGTACATGAGATGCTTCGGCGGGGAGTGGGAAGGAATGCGCAACGCGCTCCTTGTGTTCGCCAAGCCGGAGAATTATCCGATCTACTTCCACTGCGCGGGCGGCGCCGACAGGACGGGGACGCTCGCCTTCGTGCTGGAGGGAATATGCGGCGCGTCCGAGACCGACCTCGTCATCGACTACGAGCTCACCACCTGCTCGGGGATGTACGGGCCGCGCCTCCGCAACGCCGACGCCAGGCTCAACCCGATCGTCTACAAGCCCAACCGCGACTGCATCTTGAGGATGATGGAATGCGTCAAGTCCTACAAAGGCAATACGCTCGCCGACAAGTTCGCCAACTGCGCCAAGCATCTTTGGCGTCTTACTGATGACGACATCGCGGCGATTCGCAGCGAACTTTCGCGGGCGTCCGGGAACTTGCGCGCGGCATGTTCGTGCGGCAAGTGAGGATGTGAAATCGTGGGAATGTGGAAATGGAGGTGTGATGTAGATGAGAACGATGTGCGGAACAATTATTGCGGCGATTTGCGCTTTTGTCGCGGCGGTCGCGCTTGCGGACGCGAAGTACGGGGCGAATTGGAATTCGCTGAACACGCGGCCGTGTCCGCAGTGGTGGAAGGACGCCAGGTTCGGCATATTCGTACACTGGGGCGTGTATTCCGTTCCGGCGTTCGCGCCGCACGACACGAACAGCGTCTACGAGTGCTACGCCGAACACTACGGCAACCCAAAGCGTTGGGAGAAGGAGGGCTCCGCGTTCCCCGCGTACCATGCAAAGCACCATCCCGGCAAGTCCTACGCAGATTTCGCGGCGGACTTCACGGCGGTGGACTTCGACCCCGCCGCATGGGCCGCTCTCTTCCGCCGCTCTGGCGCTAAGTACGTGGTGCTCACGTCGAAGCACCATGACGGATTCGCCCTCTGGCCGTCCGCGTATTCGCCGTACTTCAACGCGGGGATGACCGGTCCGAAGCGGGACCTCTGCGGCGAATTGACGGAGGCCGTGCGCGCGGCGGGGCTCCACATGGGCTTCTACTATTCTCTTCTCGAATGGCGGCATCCGCTCTGCAACAAGAACGACATCGGCAAATTCGTCGAGCAGGTCAACCTTCCTCAGCTCAAGGAACTTGTCGTGTGCTACAGGCCGGAAATAGTCTGGACCGACGGCGAGTGGGACTATCCGTGGGAGGTCTGGCGAGGTCCGGAATTCCTTTCGTGGCTCTACAACGAGTCGCCGGTCAAGGATACCGTTGTCGCCAACGACCGCTGGGGCGCCGGATTTCGCGGCAAGTGCGGCGACCACTACACGACGGAATACGAGGATATTGCGCACGACGGAGAGGCGAGCGACTCGCATCCGTGGGAGGAGTGCCGCGGCATCGGGCTTTCGTTCGGCTACAACCGCTACGAGACTACGCAGCAGTATCTTTCGGACGAAGCCTGCATAGAGACGCTGTGCGACAAGGTTTCGCGCGGCGGGAACCTTTTGCTGAACGTAGGACCTACTGCGGAAGGACTCATCCCCGTCATCATGGAGGAGCGCCTTCTCGCGATCGGCAGGTGGCTTGAAGTCAACGGCGAGGCGATATACGGAACGGTCGCGTGGGAGAAGCGGCCCAGGGACATGAAGAAGAACCGCGTATATTTCACGAAGAAAGGCGACGTTCTCTACGCAATCGTCTTCGGTTCCGCCGAGAAGGTTTTCGTGCCGGGTGCCGGCGAGGTCGATTCCGTCACGCTCCTCGGCAGCGAGCGGAAGATAGCATGGACGCGCAAAGGCGATGGCGTCGAAATCGAAATGCCACTCTTCCGCCAGGGCGCGGCGCCATGCGCTCATGCGCTTGTCTTCAAGCTGGCAAAAAGCAGCGGGAGGGAAACCGAATGAAAATCTTCTGCGGAACAATACTCGCGGCGATATTTGCGCTTTCGGCTGCGGCAAGACCTGCGCCGCGTCCGGCGATGGCGGCGCGGATCGCGGCCGGAGAGGATGTCTACGGCATCGTCCACTGGGGTCTCAACACCTACACCGACCGGGAATGGGGCTATGGCGACGAAGACCCGGCGATGTTGAATCCTTCGAAGTTCGACGCCGACCAGATCGTGGGCGCGTGCAAGGCCGCCGGAATGTGCGGGCTGGTAGTCGTCGCCAAGCACCATGACGGATTCTGCCTTTGGCCGACGAGGACCACGGAGCACAATATTACCAAAACTCCGTTTTGGAAGGGAACAGGGAACGGGGAACAGGGAAGAGATTACGTGAAGGAAATGGAGCAGGCGTGCAGAAGGGCGGGGCTTAAGTTCGGCGTCTACTGCTCGCCGTGGGACCGCAACAGCGCGTACTACGCGACCGACAAGTACGTCGAAATCTACCACGCGCAACTCAAGGAACTTCTGGGGGGCGAGTATGGCGACATATTCGAGATGTGGTTCGACGGTGCGAACGGCGGCGACGGATACTACGGCGGGGCAAGGGAGAAGCGCAAGATCGGTGCAGACTACTACCGCTTTGGCGAGGTGTTCAAGTTCGTTCGAGAGCTTCAGCCGAACGTCACGATCTTCTCTGGCGCAGACGACGATTCGGACCTTCGCTGGTGCGGCAACGAACGTGGTTTCATTTCCGAAGACTCGCGTGCAACGGTTGTCCGCACGGGCGGCTACTGCGATGGAAAGTACGGGAATCCCAACTACGTGCCTACGCGCAACGCCGGTTCGCCGGACGGAGAATACTTCCGCGTATGCGAGGGCGACTTTCCGCTGCGCAAGGGCTGGTTCTACCATGAGAAAGAGCGCGGCACCACGAAGAGCGGCGCGTATCTTGCGAAGCTATACGTCGGCACTGCCGGGAACGGCGGCACGATGGACATCGGAATCGCGCCGAACAAGGACGGCGTCCTCGATGCTGACGACGTCAAGGCGCTCAGGGACTTCGGCGAACTGCGCAGGGCGCTTTTCGCGCATGATGCGAATGACGACGAGAAGTTCAATGTCGTCGTCATGCGCGAAGACGTCGCCAACGGCGAGCTCGTGGACGAATGGGAGTTCGTCGCGGACGGCAAGGCCATATTGCATGGCAAGTCCATCGGCATAAAGCGTATACGGCTTTTGAGGGAACCTGCATTGGCAAGGAACTGCAATGTCCGGGTTGTTCGCGGCGTCGGTACGCCGAAGGTTTCATACAAGCTCTACTGCGCGGACCGGTCCGTCGTCGACGCGATCCTGAATGCGAAAGGCGACAACGGCGAGACCGATACCGCAAAGTGGATGAAGAAGGTAAAATAGTCATCATGGTCACTCTTGGGATAGATTCGTCTACGCAGGGCGCAAAAGCGGTCGTCTACGACGCCGGTGCCGGCAAGGTCGTCGCCTCCGCAGGCGTGAACTATGGCCGCGACCTGCCGGAGTTCGGCTCGCCGGAGGGCTTTTTGCCGAATGCCGATCCCCGTGTTCGCCGGGCAAATCCGGAAATGTGGGTTCGCGGGCTTGAACTCGTCTTGAGGCGTCTGAATGATTCTGGTGCGCCGATGGGCGAGATTGCCGCCGTGGGCGGGTGCGCGCAGCAGCACGCAACCGTTTGCCTTGGCGAGGGCGGCGACTTCACGCGGAAGGACTGCCCCATCTGGATGGACTCGTCGACTGGCGAAGAGGTCGCCTCGCTGGACGCCCGTTTCGGCAGTGCGCTCCGCGAACGCACCGGCTCGCCCGCGATCGAGCGTTTTGCCGCCGCGCAGATGATGAAGTTCTCGCGCGAGGAACCGGCCGCTTACGCCCGCACCGTCCGTGTGCATCTCTTGAGTTCTTTCTTGACTTCGCTGCTCGCCGGCGAGGACGCCCCGGTCGACGTCGGAGACGGCGCGGGGATGAACCTTCTCGACTTGCGTTCCCTCGAATGGGATGCTGAGATATGCGAGTTTGCCGCGCCGGGGCTTTCGGCAAGGCTCCCGCGCATCTACCGTCCCGGCGACGAGCCGCTACGTCTCGCCGCCCGCTTCGCGGAATTCGGCCTCAGGCCCGGCATCCCCGTCGCGCCGTTTACCGGCGACAACCCCGCCTCGCTCGTCGGGTGCGGCGCGGAAAAGCCAGGCTGCGCCGTAATGTCGCTTGGGACCAGCGACACATTCTTCGCCGCGATGCCGGGGTTCCGCACGGACCCAGACGGCTTCGGACACGTCTTCGGAAACCCTTGCGGCGGATTCATGTCCCTTTCCTGTTTCAAGAACGGATCTCTCGCCCGCGACCGCGTCCGCCGCGAATGCGGCGTAGACTGGCGTTTCTTCGACGAGACGGCGTTCGCCCTGACGCCACCGGGCAACGGAGGCAAACGGGCGTTCCCGTACTTCGAGACGGAGCTTACGCCCAAGCACGACGCCACGGGCATAGAGGCGAACTTTGACTGGAGCGCAGCCGCGCCGGAGACGAAGATACGCGCCGTCGTCGAGGGGCAGGTTGCGAACATGCGGGAGAGGACGCGCTGGATCGGCGACTTCAACACGGTATGCGTGACAGGCGGGGCGTCGCGGTCGAAGGGAATCCTTTCGGCCGTCGGCGACATCTTCGGGGCGGAGGTAAAGACGCTTGACGCGACGGATTCCGCCGCCATCGGCGGAGCGCGACTTGCCGCGATGGCGGTACACGACAGAGGGGAGGCAAAATGACGCTTGTAGACTGGTTGATGATTTTCGGCTACTTCTGCGTGCTTGCGATGGTCGTCGTCGCAACGCGCCGGAGGCAGGAGACAAGCCAGGACTTCTTCCTCGGCGGGCGCACCGTCGGCTGGCTTGCCATTGGCGCTTCCATCTTCGCCGCGAACATCGGTTCGGAGCACGTCGTTGGCCTTGCGGGTCAGGGGGCTCGGACGGGACTCTCCCTCTCGCACCTCGAGTTCCATTCGTGGGTGCTGATCCTCATGTGCTGGGTGTTCCTTCCGTTCTACTACAGAAGCGGCGTCCAGACAATGCCGGAGTTCCTCGAGCGGCGGTTCGGCCCCCGGGCGCGGTGGATCCTCTCGCTCGTCTCGCTCGCGGCGTATGTCCTCACGAAGATATCTGTAACGGTCTTCGCGGGCGCGCTCTTCTTCGAGGTCATGATGCCGGAGCTGCATTTCGCCGTAGGCGGCGTCGACGTTTCGAGTTTCTGGATCGGTGCGTTCGCGACGGTCATCCTCGCGGGTGTGTACGCGAGCTTCGGCGGGCTTCTCGCGGTTGTCTATACCGACCTCGTGCAGACGGGGCTTATACTCGCAGGGTCGCTTTCGGTCACGTACTTTGCGCTTAAGAACCTCGGCGGGACGCTGGACGGCGGTACGGTGCTGGACGGCTGGGGCGTCCTCAAGTCGACAATCAAGGCAACGCCCGGCGCGAAGGACGCGTTTGCGCTGTGGCACCCGCTGTCGCATCCGATGTTTCCGTGGCTGGGGCTGACGATCGCCTCTGCGACAATCGGCGTGTGGTACTGGTGCACGGACCAGTTCATCGTGCAGAGGATGCTCGCGGCGCGCAACTTGACGAACGCCCGTCGCGGAGCGATATGGGGCGCGCTCCTCAAGTTGATGCCGGTGTTCATCTTCCTCGTGCCGGGGCTGCTCGGCTGGGCGCTCCACCAGCACCATGCGGGCGGCTTCGCGATTCCGCTCGACGCGCAGGGCGGCATTGACGGCGACAAGGTGTTTCCGTCCCTCGTCACGCAGCTCCTCCCCGTCGGTTTCAGGGGCCTCGTGGTCGCAGGCCTCATCGCGGCGCTCATGAGTTCGCTTGCGTCGCTCTTCAACTCCGTCTCCACGCTCTTCACCGTCGACGTGTACAAGAAGCTGCGTCCGCAGGCGTCCGAGAGAAGACTGGTGACGGTGGGGCGCATAACGACAGTCTCCATGACGGCGCTCGGCCTTATGTGGGTGCCGATCATGCGCTCGCTTTCGGGCGGCGGGCTCTACCAGTACATCCAGGCGGTGCAGTCGTTCCTCGCGCCGCCAATCGTGGCGGTGTTCGTGACCGGACTTCTCTGGAAGCGCATGAACGGACGCGGGGCGGTGTGGGGGCTTGGCCTTGGGTTCGCGTTCGGCATGGCGAAGCTCACGCTTAACGCCTGCGGCGTCGCGACAATACCAGACTTCTACTATTCGGGTCTTCTGCTGATGGTTTCCATTTTGATCATCGTCGTCGCCTCGCTAACGGCTCCAGCCCCTGAGCCCGCCCGGATCGAGTCGCTGACGTTCGCCACGCTCGGCGAGGACTTCAGGCGCGAGAACAGGGCGTCGTGGAACAAGGTGGACGTGATCGGCTCGATTCTCGTAATCGGCCTCGTCCTGGCCGCCTACGCCTACTTCTGGACATGGCTTGACTGATTTCACTGAAAGGAGAAAAAGAAATGTACGACAAACTATGCGTAAATGCCCGCTCGATGCCGTTCTGGTGCGTCGGGAACCCCCTCGGCGATCCGTTCGGCGGCCCCGTGCAGCCGAAGGTCGATTCGCTTGAAGTCGCGCAGCTCATCGCAGACGCGAAGAAGGCCGGCCTCGTTGAAATGACGAGCTACCACGACGACGACCTCGTGCCGTGGGATCCAGAGCATCCCGAAGACGACCTCGACCCGAAGAGCGCGGCATACGCCAAGCTCGTCGAAATCCGCAAGATCCTCCGCAAGGCGGGCGTCAAGGTCAACGCGTCCATATGCTCACTGCACGGACATCCGATGTTCCGCGCGGGCGGGCTCTGCAACCCCGACCCGAAGATCCGCGCGCTCGCCGCGAAAAAGGTGGAGCGCACGCTCCGCATCGGCGCGTTCCTCGGCGCGAGGCACTACGTCTACTGGGTGGCCCGCGACGGATTCGAGAGCTATCCCGCGTGCGACTTCAAGCGCTGCTACGACTGGCTTGCCGAAGGCCTCAACCACGTGACGGACTACATCGCGGCCAAGGGCCTCAAGAACTACGTGGGCGGCACCGTGGAGCCGAAGCCGAACGAGCC